>CAKZLT010000354.1 GCA_937127195.1 uncultured Saprospiraceae bacterium | reverse complement strand
GGTTCATTTTTTAAGTGCTTTTAAATAGAACAAAGAAAAAGTAGAATGGTGCTAGTTATTTATTTTTCTTCACTTAGGGAGTAGGTTATTTTTTGCCTACTCCCTAAACAAAAGTAATTTACTTTAAATGAAAAAACACGCTTCTCTGGGATAGAAGCGCATTTTTTTTACAAAATGATTTTATTTTTTAATTCTAAAGTTATTATAACCAAAGTGGTCGGGTTCTGCTTCGTAAAATACATCCAAACCAAAAGGTCGAATCATCAATTCATCAAGTCTAAAGTGTTTTCTCCCTTCTACCGATAACTGATGTGTATCACCTGCTGGATAAAAAGGAATTTTAAAATCAACTCTGACCCAACCATTATCGAAATTGAGGCAATTAGAAATTTTAATATGCTGACTGCTCTTTAATTCTCCCTTCGCATTATAAACGTCGTGCTTGATAGCGGGCTGTGATTCCAAATAATTAACAAAAACCCAGACACTGGCACTTACATCAGTACTATCAGGTAAATCGCCTTCAAAAAAGATAATTTTTTCACCCTTAGTTGTAAATTTTGAACCTGTTCCTATATAATTATTGTTAGACTTGTTTTTATCAAAATGATTGTGCCAAAATACTTGACTAGTATCTGATACCCAGTATGTTTTGTCATTAATAATTTTTTTGTATAAAAGCTCTTTACTTTTAAAACGCTGTTGAATATCTTTCGTTCTAGCTTTAAAAACAGACAACGGAATTTTATAAAAATGAAAATTATTAGAAGAAGTTAAATACTCGCCATTATTAATAACAAAGTCTTCATAAGGTTGAGTCGGTTGGTTCGGATGCTCATAAACGACTGCCAAAAATGGCTTATTATTAGGTAAATCTTCCAAAATAGATTTGGTAATAACAGAGTCACTAAAGAGCTGTCCAATATTCATAGATTGAGGAATTGACGACCTTGACATCATGGTATTAACCAGTGGCAATCCCATATTATAAGACATATAAGAGCCTTCTTTGAAGGCCACAGTACTGTTTTTGACACCGAATTTTTCGGAACCAATATGGAAAAAGGGTAGAGCAAGTAAGGCTTGATAATCATTTTTTTGAAAATTGATAGCTGCCAAACTATCTAAGTATGGCAAATCTTTGTCAATGAAACGATTTTCTCTCATTGAATTAAAATTATAAGTTCTAACTGTTTTTAGAAAACTATAATCATTAATTCCCCAAAGTAAAACGATAGTCAATAAAAATCCATTAGCAAAAGAATAGACTTTTTTGTGTTGTAATCGCTTGAATATTAAATATATATAATAAGCTGTATAAACCGTAAATGGGTAAAAGAAAGCCCAATTGAAGCGACCTAATCCACGAAACTGTTTGAGTTGAGGCATAAATTCTAACAACCATTGCAGCCCCCAAACAAAAGGAACAGCCATTGAGAACAATAGAATTAATGTGCTAGACCAAAGATAACGGTTAAGTAAAGGCTGGCTTGTAAAAAAATACAAACGTTTGAATTGTTTTTTGATTGCAAAACGAAACCATCTAATAATAAAAAACAAAAGTGTAAGTGTCCCAATAATTCCAACTGAACCGTGTGCCTCAAATTGAATAAAAGGTAACTTGATATAATTTTTTATCAAATCGTAAAACGGTGTTAATCTAGGTAAAAATATACTTTCAAAACGAGCTGTATAAGTAAAAAAGCCATAAGGTGTTTTAATTCTATTAGCAAGTTCAGGAACTGTTGCTCCTATAAAAATTTTCATTAAAACAATAGGAATAATTCCCATTAAGATAAAAGCGAGTGCTTTTTTCCAATGTGTTTTTAATGACTTTGAAAAATATATAGTATAAATAAAACCATACGAAAGCGCGAAAAAAGCGCATATTGGTAAATAATACAGATGAAAAAATCCTAAAATAAAAGGTAAAAGACTAACCAATATTCCCCAATGCCATTTGTGCTTAACACTCTCTTCGAAGCGAATTAAAAAATACCAAAACATGGGAACAGAAACCGTCAAACCAAGTGCTTGATGTGATACGAAACGATAAATTTGGGGAGATAAAGCTGCAATTAAAGCTGCAAAAATAATACTATACCAATCAGGAAGTTTTAATTTTTTGAGAATGAGAAATAAGAAAAATCCACAAAAACCAACTGAATATAACATAATAAAATTGCTAATTCCTACTGTATAATGGTCAATAGAAACAACATTTTGATTAATCCAGCCCAAAGGAATTGCAATTAGTGGTTGCGCATCAGAATAAAATATATGGTCACCATAAGGATATTGCATTCTAGAATAATGCAATCCTTTATCATATTTAATATATGAAGAAAAAGTAAATTGGTTTTTGAGTCCATCTCCTCCTCCTTCAGTCATAAACTTATTTGGCTGTATTAAAACATCTCCAAATGCCATGGAAAGTAATAAAAGACTTAATAAGCCTGCTAAAATTGGGGATGATTTTCTAAAAAAACGCTTCATAATTTTTTCCTATTTTGAAAATTCGAGGGTAAAAATATGACATTCTTAAGTTATAAACGAATATCAAATTAAAGAAAATAGGATTACACCTGAATTTTAGATAGGATTTTTTTTTATAAAAAATACATTTTAAATTCAGTGAAGGAAACCCCTTTTTAGATAGTCATTAAGTAGTACGATTGGCAAATAAGTGTTTTTTTGGAGAAAATTCATTAAATATCTTTTTAAGAATGGCAAAAAGGTAGATATTATCGTTCTTTAGTAAAAAACAAACCTATTTTATTAAAATACTTGTTTTTTTGAGAAATGGTTTTATAAAAAAAATATAATAAGCATTGTCAATCAGGTGTTTATAATACAGAATATAATTTGACTGACTATTTACGAGAGAAATCAAAGAGAGCCTTTGTATAAAATAAGCTAAAAGCATGAAGATACAACTACGTTTTAACCTTTTGGTATTGTTTATTTTGCTAGGAAGCACACTCGCTTTTGCACAGCCCGCTAATAATGATTGTGCTGGAGCTATACCAATTACGAATTTGGATGGAGCTTGTTCGGGGTCTGGCACTTACACCAATGTAGGTGCAACTGCATCTGGTCAAGGACCCACAGGCTGTTTTTCTAATGTAAACCATGATGTTTGGTTTTCATTTGTAGCACAAGCAACCGATTTGACAGTAACAATAAATGGAAATAATGCTTCTGTCGGAGGAACATTAAACAACCCACAAGTTGGACTTTTGAGAGGAAGCTGTGGTGGCACATTGACTATGTTTCATTGTGCTACGGATGTAGGAATTAATAATAATGGAGTCGAAATGTATGGCGGCGCATTAACATTGGGACAAACTTATTTCATTAGAGTCGATGGTTCAAATACTGGAACATTTGAAATTTGTGTAAATAACTTTTTTGCGCCACCCAATCCAGAATCCGATTGTATTGATGCTGTAATTCTGTGTGATAAATCCCCTTTTACGGTTCAATCAGTGTCAGGAGCAGGAAGTAACACCAACGAATTTAGTAATAATTGTGGATTGACGGAGACTAATTCATCGTGGTATAGGTGGACTTGCGACCAAGCTGGAACATTAGAGTTTACGTTGTCTCCAACTAATCAAGCTGATGATTTGGATTTTGTGGTTTATAAGTTACCTAATGGTAATTGTAATCAAAAAACAATTGTTCGATGTATGGCGGCAGGTGATTTTACATTTCCGAGTGTTTGTATGGGACCAACGGGGTTAGGAAACGGTGCAACTGATTTGACGGAAGGTTCGGGCTGTAATCAAGGTCAGGATAGTTGGCTAGCTCCATTACAAATGACTTCGGGAGATGTTTATATTTTAGCGGTTAATAATTATACTTCATCAGGGAATGGTTTTCAAATTAATTTTGGAGGAACAGGAACGTTCGTAGGGCCAACCGCTGATTTTACTAATAACGACCCAGACAATACTATTTGCGTTGGAGATAATATTGTTTTTATAGACCAATCCGTTTTTCCAAATGGCTCAGATGGGTATGCTTGGAACTTTGGTGTTGGAGCTTCTCCACAGGTAGCAGGAGGAACGGGTCCACACACGATTAGTTATTCTTCTCCTGGTATCAAGTCAATTGCTTTGACAGTAGAAAGCGTTCTAGGTTGTGTCGTTTCTACGGTTCAGACTATTCAGGTCAATGCTTGTTGCGAAACCGTAAACCCAATTTCAGCTAGTTTTAGCACAGTAGATATAACTTGTCCAGGAGCAGCACAAGGTAGCTTCTCGATAGCTGGAAATACCAATTATCCACCATTTATTTATCAATGGAGTTCTCCTAATATTACAGGAACAACAGCTAGTAATTTATATTCAGGTACTTATTCGGTAACTATGACTGACGAAATTGGCTGTGATACCATCTTAAATATACCTATTAATGAACCCGCACCGTTTAGTATTGTGCCGACGATTGTTCGACCAACCTGTGGTGGCGGAACGAATGGCTCGATTACATTGGCAGTTTCGGGCGCGACTCCTGGCTATCAATATGATTGGGGAAGTGGATTTACAAATAATAATTTATTAACAGGGCTTGGAAATGGGACTTATCCTGTAACCGTTCGAGATGGCGCAGGTTGTGATACAACGGTCAATATTCCTGTTTCGGAATTGACTTTGGAGCTAGATACTTTAGCTGATTTTGTGATAGTACCAACTTGTTTTGGTCTTTCCAATGGTTCGATTACGATTTCTATGGCAAATGGTCAAGCACCTTATCAATTTGATTGGAATGACGGAAATGGTTTTGTTACCAATAATTCATTATCCAATATTGGAAATGGAACATACACCCTGAGCGTAATGGATGCCAATAGTTGTTCTGGAGGTCCTTTTCAGATAGAAGTAGTAGAACCTGATTCGCTCATTGCGACAGCTACCGAAATAAGAGTTGGTTGTTATGGTGGTGATGATGGAGAAGCGATTCCGACGGTTATTGGTGGAAATGGCGGATATAATTTTCAGTGGAATAATGGTGTAAATGATAGTTTAAATCTAGCTTTAGAAGCTGGTCTATATAGTTTGACCGTAACGGACTTGAAAGGCTGTACAGATACTACAAGTATAGAAGTAACTCAACCCGACGTTTTTGAAATTTCGGGAATTAATGTAGTTGATGCTTTTTGTTATGCTGATAGTAATGGTAGCCTAACCGTAGAAGTTTCTGGAGGAACTGCACCTTTTCAGTATAGTTTAAATGGTGTTGATTATCAGGTTTCTAATACATTTGACAACTTATTCGCGGGTGTTTATACAGTTTATGTTCAAGATGCTTTTGGGTGTGAATACACCAAAACCGCAACTGTTTCTCAGCCATGGATTTTTTATGTGGACGCTGGCGAAGACCAAACGATTGAACTCGGCTATGAAGCCGAAATCGACGCATTGGTTAATACGCTTACAAATACAACTTATCAATGGTCGCCACCAGATGGTTTGAGTTGTACTGATTGTGAAGATCCTGTGGCTAAACCAACTCAAACAACAACTTATTTGGTCGAAGTTCTTGATGGAAAGGGTTGTCCTGCTGAAGATACAATTACTATCAATGTAGAAGTGTTGAGACCATATTTTATACCAAATGCTTTTACTCCAAATTTGGATGGAAACAATGACTATTTCTATGTTTATGGTGGTCCAGCTATTCAACAAGTCAGAACGCTTAAGGTCTTTGACCGTTGGGGAGGACACGTTTTTGAAGCTAATAATATTCCTGCGAATCAAGGTAAATTAGGTTGGGATGGTCTTTATCGCGGTAAAGCCGTGATGCCTGGGGTTTTTGTTTTTTATATTGAAATAGAATTTATTGATGGTCATGTCGAAGTTGTAAAAGGAGATGTGACGGTTTTGAAATAGGTTGAAGTTGAATGAATAAAAGAATAGGCTATCGCTGTTAATTAGCGATAGCCTATTTTTTTTCTTTTTTATTACCTTAAAGTGCCTCAACAGGCATTTTTCTATCTACTTTTTTAATCATTCCTTTAATCACTCTACCAGTTCCACCTACTTCAACAAATGAACTAACACCATCTTTAATCATATTTTGAAGCGTCTGAGTCCAACGAACAGGAGAAGTTAATTGAGCAATCAAGTTCTTTTTGATTACTGCTGGATCAGTTGTTGAAAGTGCATCAACATTTTGATAAATTGGGCAATTAGGTATATTGAAAGTTGTATTTTCAATAGCCGCAGCTAATTTTTCGCGAGCAGGTTCCATTAAAGGAGAATGAAAAGCACCACCTACTTTTAGAACTAAGGCACGTCTAGCACCTGCCTCTTTGAACTTCTCAACAGCAATTTCGATACCTTTTACGCTTCCCGAAATAACTAACTGCCCAGGGCAATTGTAATTAGCAGGGACAACAATTTCATCTGTAATAGAAGCACAAATTTCCTCTACAACTGAATCTTCTAATCCCAAAATGGCTGCCATTGTACTTTCTTGCAATTCACAAGCTGCTTGCATAGCCATAGCGCGTTGCTGTACTAATCGCAAACCACTTTCAAAATCCATTGCACCAGCCGCCACCAAAGCAGAAAATTCACCTAAAGAATGTCCAGCAACCATATCTGGCTGAAAAGTATCCGTATTCATTTTGGCTCTAGTGATAGAATGTAAAAAAATGGCTGGCTGAGTGATTTTAGTTTCTTTCAAATCTTCTTCAGTACCTTCAAACATCACTTTCGTCAAATCGTAACCCAAAATTGCATTGGCTTCGTCCATCAAAGTTTTTGCAACTTCAGAACTTTCATACATATCTTTACCCATTCCTACAAACTGAGCACCTTGCCCTGGAAATACATACGCTTTCATAATTTTCTTTTTTATATAGCTCTTCGAGCATCTTAGTGATTAGTGACTGGCTCACTTTTTTTATAAAAAAAATCAACTCAACAAATAGATTTTAGTTCTTTGGCAATTTTTGCCACGAATGCACAAATAAGGTTTTCAAATAATCTTATTCACTTAAAATTTGTGCATTTAAAATTAACTTCACAAATGGTCTTGGCAAAAATTATCAAAAAAACTAGATTTTAGTTCTTTTAAAAATTCCATGAATACTAGTTATTCAATTAATAGCGAAGCAGAAACCAGCGACTAGAAGCTAGTAACCTTCCATTTTTTAAAGAACCGAAATTTTCATCTCTATTTGATTAAATTCAAAAACTCCGTTCTAGTTTCTACTTGTTCAAATGCACCAGCAAAAGCAGAAGTCGTAGTCATTGAATTTTGCTTCTGAACGCCGCGCATCATCATACAAAGATGAACAGCTTCTACTACAACAGCCACACCTAATGGCTGCAAAGTTTGTTGGATACTATTCAAAATTTGGTGTGTCAATCGTTCTTGTACTTGCAATCTTCGCGCAAAAACATCCACTACACGAGGTATTTTACTCAATCCGACGATATGCCCATTCGGAATATAAGCCACATGAACCTTTCCCATAAATGGCAATAAATGATGCTCGCAAAGAGAATATAATTCAATATCTTTTACAATAACCATATCATTATAATCCTCTTTGAACATAGCCGATTTCAGGATTTCTTCTGCACTTTGCTCATATCCTTGCGTCAAAAATTGAATAGCTTTGGCAGCTCTTTCTGGTGTTTTTACTAAACCTTCGCGAGTTTCGTCTTCACCTATTTTTTGAATAATCGAAGTATAAACCTCTGTCAATTCACTTGTAATTTCGGGAGAATAACTTTCTTTTTTTATATAAGACATGAATTATTATTTTATTTTTTTTAAAATATTTCCCCTCAAAAAAGGTTTCACATTTGCCCTAATTTCTATATTTTTGATTTTTTTATTCTCCAAAAATAATATTACAAAAATTAGAAAAGAGTCTAAAAATCAGAATTATTATTTTCACCGAATTTAATAGAATAATTACCTAAACACAAATTATCAAAAGTCAAATCCTTGCGATTATTCGCCATAGTACTCCGCAAATATATTCTCGGTTTCCGTTAATTTGATACAATGCAACTGACACCCCTTGATAAAAGGTAACAATTGTTGCCAAATAACAATAGCTAAATTCTCCGTAGTAGGTTGCATTCCTTTTGGTAAAAAAGGCACATCTAAGTTCAGGTTAGAATGGTCTAGCACATTAGTAATTTCTTTTTCGACTATATCTTTTAGCTCTTTTGCATCCATTACAAAACCCGTCAATGGGTCTGGTTGACCTTTTACGGTAACAAAAAGCTGATAATTATGACCATGCCAATTCTTGTTAGCACACTTTCCGAATGTAGCAAGGTTTCTTTCTTCGCTCCATTCTGATACCCACAATTTATGTGCAGCATTAAATGTCAATCTTCTCGTTAAATATACTGTCATCTTGCTATTATATTGGTTGAATATTTTCGAATAAATCGTTATATACATGAATAATGCGGTGCAAAAATAATAATTTGGCAGCGACTTATCTACTGACTTTCATTCTTGTCTGAAAATATTATAAAACTTGTCGGACAGACTCATAATTTTTTACTTTATATAGGTGCTCTAAACGACTC
>CAKZLT010000353.1 GCA_937127195.1 uncultured Saprospiraceae bacterium | reverse complement strand
TGCTTACAATCAATCATTGCATTAATTAGAAATATATACGATTGTGATTTTCTGAAAATTACTGTGAGACTCAAAATAATGTGAATATATTAGAAACGAGTAATCACAAAAAACTCAAAACATCAATATTATTAACTTTTGTATAGCATGAATTATTAACTACATATAGCCAATTCATTCGCTTTTTCCATCAAACGTGTCTTCGCTCTTTTGAGTCGCATTTTGGTAGCACTTACGCCGCTACCTGTTGCGTCACTAATTTGTTTGATAGAAAGTCCTTCGTAATATCTCATACGAATAACAACTTGATCCTTGTCTTTTAAGTAGCTAATCAATCCTTGTAATTGAGTAAAACGCTCTTCTTCTAGCATTTTATTTTTGATGCCTTCATCATCATAAGCGACCGTATTATTGATAACATCTTCTTCATAAGACTCAAAATAAAGACGTTTGCGCTTTCTGATATAGTCAATACAATAATTATAAGCAATTGCACGAACCCACATATTGAAGCTAGAGTTTCCTTTGAATTGTGACAATTTGCCAAAAACCTTCAGTAGAATGTCTTGAGTTAAGTCTTTTGCTACTTCTTGGTTTTTAATCATATTCAAACATCGGTAATATACTTTGTCATAATAACGAGTATATATTGTGTTTAAAAGTTCTTTTCTTCCGCTGTTGACAATTAAATCAACTAATATTTCATCTGAAAGTTTAACTGGTTGAAGACTCATTTTTCTCTAATTTGATGTAGTTAATAAAAAAAAAAATTGATGTTGTTCTTTTGTTTTTTTTAAAAAAAGGTAAAAAATGTTGTTACTGATTTTAAAAATGTGACATTAAAATTTTTATTAAATTTATAAATGATGTTACTTTTTAATAAGTTGGTTTAATTATTATTATATTTAAAGCATTGATTGTTAGTTAATTGTTTGAAGTTTAATAATAATTCTTATTTAAAAAGTAATGTAACAGATTTAAAGAAAAAGCCATTTTTGCACTCCCTTTATACCTACAAATATGCAAAAAATATTTGAAATGTGACAACTTAAAATGAACACGTCTTAAGAATAGATTTAATCTTAATAAGGAAATCAGTGTAGAATGAACCTGTTTTTATTATTGGTAGCAAGTTATAATCTTCATTGTTTTAGCTTTGGAGTGACAGATGTTTTTTTTAAAGGAAAACAATGAAGAGAGAAGAAATATTAATATTGAAACAATTGGAATGGATTATATCAATCCATAATTATTATAATGGATATATTTTAAATTGATATTTTAGTAAAAAATTGATAGTTGAAAATATTCAATTAATAGGCTTGTTCTTTTTTATAATGAGGAAGATTAATCATTTAACGAATAAAAAATCAAAAAAATGAAACGTGTATTATTATCAGTATTAGCTATATTAATAGTAGTGGTTTATTCGAATGCTCAAATTTTGGTACAGGAAGGAACTATATCAATGAGTCAAGGCTTACAGAATGGATTTAGTGTGAATCTGCCAGGAGGTGAAGTAGAGGAGCTAGGTAAAATGTGGGTTAAGCATTTAAAAGAATACAAAGGAAAAAAGGCAAAGTATAATAAAAAGACAAATGAGTATTTTGCTAATAACTTAAAAATAGAAGAGATTAGTAAAAACACCGTAGATGTTTATGCGGTATTCGCGCCTGTCAATGAAGGCGTTCGTGCAATCGTTTGGTATGATATGGGCGGAGCTTATTTGAATTCGGAGGCTCACGGAAATAGTGCGATTGTTGGTCAAAAGATTGTTTATGATTTTGCTGCGAAGGTAAAACGTAAGCAAGCTAAATTGGTGATTGAAGGAGAAGAAGAAAAATTGAAGGGGTTGGAGAAGGACATGGAAAAGTTAGGAAAAGATGAAGCTGATATCAAAAAGAGTATTGAAGAATTGAAGGCTAAGCTTGACAAGTTGCAAGAAAGAGTTAAAAATAATAAAACAGCTCAATCTTCTAAACAAGAAGAAGTCAGTCAACAAAAAGCGGTTTTGAAAAAGGCAAAAATTACTTTGGAGAAAATTAAATAACTGAAGTTCTGTTTTATTTTAAAAAAAGGTTTTTTATACAAAATAACTTTTTTACCTTTGCACTCGAATTTATCCAAAGTAAAAACAATATAAGATGTACGCAATTGTAGAAATAGCTGGTCAACAATTTAAAGTAGAGGAAGGTCAAGAGATTTTCGTCCACCGGCTACAAGCAGAAGAAGGAGATAATCTTTCTTTTGATGAAGTCTTATTAACAGATAACAACGGTGATGTAGCTGTTGGTCAACCGACTGTAGCAGGCGTAAGCGTAAATGCAACAGTTTTGGGTCATGTAAAAGGTGACAAAACAATCGTTTTTAAGAAAAAACGCCGTAAAGGGTATAAAACTAAAAACGGTCATCGTCAGCACTTTACAAAAATATCTATTGACAGCATTGGTTCTGGAGTAGCTTCTCGCGGAGTAAAAATGGCATCAGCAGCACCTGTTCAAGCAGATGATTTGACTAAAATTGAAGGTATTGGCCCAAAGATTTCTGAATTATTACAGAATGCAGGTGTTAATACATTCGCAGATTTAGCTGGACAAAGCGAAGACGCATTAAAAGCTATCTTGAAAGAAGGTGGTTCTAGATTTGCTATGAAAAACCCTAGTACTTGGGCTAAGCAAGCTGATATGGCTGCTAATGGTCAATGGGATGAGTTGAAGACATGGCAAGATATTTTGGATGGTGGTATTGAAAAATAATCATTATCTTAGTGTCAACTTTATTTGAAAATCTTTAAAATTATAATATTATGGCTCATAAGAAAGGTGCCGGTAGTACAGATAACGGACGTGATAGTAACGCGAATTATCTAGGAGTAAAACTTTTTGGTGGTCAAGTTGCTAAAGCTGGAAGCATCATCATTCGTCAGAGAGGTACTAAGTATCACGCTGGTGCGAATGTAGGAATGGGAAGAGACCATACCTTATATGCTTTAGATGCGGGTACAGTATCTTTTCGTAAGAAAAAAGATAATCGTACTTATGTGAGTATCGACAAATAAATTTCCTTTTTTTGAAGGTCATTTTAAATAGGCTATTAGTGCAATTGCATTAATAGCCTATTCTAGTTTTAAAGAGGTAAAGGAAAACAAATTAGGTTTATTCTTTTAGTTTATTGAAAATGTTATTCAATTCGTTCCCGAGTTCGTCCATTAAGTTTCGGAGTTTAGAGTTATTTTTGAGTTCATCTTTGACAATATCAACGATTTCGTCTATGCCATTGAGGGTTTCCATTGCGTTCTCTCTGACAATGCTAATAATCTCATTTTGTGTATCAGAGTCACGAAGTTCTTCTAATAATCCCCAACCGTAGCGATGAATTAAATACTGAATGCTACCAACCCAAAAATCTCGTTTTTCGCCCAAAGATAGCTCCGTTTCATATTGCTCATAACAGCTTATGACCATTTGCTCAAAAATTTTATCATCACGTTCCCATGCATTATCCGAAATTTTTCGGTCAGATTCCTTAGCTTTGGTGACTAATTTGTCGAAGTTACTCAAAAAGCTATCTTTGGAATAGCCACAAGCCATGTTTTCGCAACTGGTTACAAAAATGCTTAATGCTAAAATGGTTAAGATAAAAGGTTTCATTCTCAGTTTTTTTTTATAAAAAAATAGGTAAAATACAGGAAGAAGTACCTGTAATAGACCATAATATTCACTAAAATGAAGAAAATTTCACCTAAAATTCTACCAATTACTTTGTTTACTCTATCAATTGGATGTTTCGTATTGGGGCTAATTAATCCAATTTTGCATTCTTCTATGTTTCTTGGACTCAAAACGCAAGATATTTACTTGTTTGGTTCTGTCGAGTATTTCTATGAAGAAGGCGAATGGTTTATTGGGAGCATTTTATTAATATTCACTTTTATTTTTCCTATTCTTAAATATATTGTTGTATTTTCCAAAATCATAGAAAAGAACTTTAAAGGAAGTCGATTATTAGATGTTTTTATAGAAATAATCAACAAATGGGCAATGTTGGATGTGTTTGTAGTTGCTTTGATTATTATCAATATGAAAATGAGTTCTATTATAATTGTATCTAAATTACAAATAGGGACAACTTACTTTGCCGCATCTGTGATTCTCTTGATGACTTGTTCTTTATATTTAAAATATCAAACGAAGCAAATTACATGATTTTGAACCAATTGAAAATTCGATTTTCTAAAATCTACTTTTACTCCGCTATATTATTAAGTAGCCTCTTTCTACTTTTTTCATCTTGCGAAGCTGAAACGACATCTGATATGGATTCTATTCCGTTTTTTTATAAAATAAACAGACCAGATACAGTCCAAGAATTGCCTGCTGAATTGATGGAAATCTCTGGTTTGTCTCCTTTTCAAAAGGATAAAATAGCTTGTATTCAAGATGAAGCAGGTATTATATATATATATGACTGGGCAAAAAGAGAAGTAGTCGAGAAGAAGAACTTTCAAGTGTTAGATGATTTTGAAGGAGTAGAAATTGTGGACGAAGATGGTTTTGCGATAACGAGCGAAGGCGATTTTTATGAATTATCAAAGTTATCCGAAAAAGCAATTAAGCATTCTCTTAATGTAAATGGTTCTGCTGATTTTGAAGGATTGTGCTATGATGATGCGAATAAGCAGTTTTTGATAGTACCCAAAGCAGAATTATCAAGGGGGAAGTTATTTGTATTTAGTTACAAAATTGGGCAAGGTGCAGCCGTTCCACTTTTTAAAGTATCGAATAAAGATGTAAAAAAGTATTGTAAAGCAAACGGACTTGATTTTAAGTTACCTAAAAAAGACTTTCCTTTTGCGCCGTCAGGGATTGCTATTCATCCGATTTCTAAAAATATTTACATTATTGCCTCAAAAGGCAAAACACTTTGTGTCTTTTCTCCTAAAGGTAAAATTTTACATCTCCAAAATTTAGATTCAAACATATACACTCAGCCTGAGGGTATTATGTTTTTTGAGAATGGAGACATGATGATTGCCTCAGAAGGAGAGGAGTTTGGGCGATTGATACGAGTGAATTATTTAAAATAATAATCAATGGGAACAAAAGTTTTAGTTAAAAAAGAGCTTTATACAGTTGATGAATATTTCAATTTGGAAGAGCGATCGAATAATAAAAGTGAATTTAGAAATGGAAAAATAATAACCATGGCAGGAGGAACTTATGCTCACAATAAAATTAGCTTAAATATAGCGATTGCGTTAGCACTGATTTTAGATGTTGATTTTTTTGATGTTATCAGTAATGATCAAGCCATTTATATACCCGAACATCATCACTTTGTATATTCTGATACCGCTGTTTTGAAAGGAGAGCCACTTTTTTATAAAAAAAATAAGCGAGCTGTACTTAATCCGATACTTGTTTTTGAGGTCACTTCGAGGTCAACCGAAAAATACGATAGATTCGCGAAATTCAATAAATACAAATCTATTGAGAGTTTTGAAGAATATGTATTAGTTGACCAAGAAATGCCATTAGTAGAGGTTTTTTCTAAAAAAGAAAACGAAGAGTGGCTTAGAAAATCTTATATAGGATTGGATGAAAATATACATTTGTCATCGGTTAATTGCGACTTAAAGATGGCAGACCTTTATAAAAAAGTAAAGGATTTGCTAGATCCACAAATGATGATAGAAATTTTTTAAAATAAAAACGAAAATATCTGACCAATATGAATCCACTTTTTACAAATGATGCCATTGTCTTAGGACTTTTGGTGATACTTTTAGCTTTTGTATTTCATACTTCTAGCAGCGATGCGAAGATTTGGAAGAAATTTTATGGCGTTGTGCCGCCATTATTATTGTGTTATTTTTTGCCTGCCTTGATGAATTACCCTTTGGGTTTGATTTCGGGTGAAGAGTCGAATTTATATTTTGTGGCTTCTCGTTATTTGTTGCCAGCAAGTTTGATTTTACTTTGTTTGAGTATTGATTTTCAGGGTATTAGAAACTTAGGTTCGAAGGCGTTAATTATGTTTTTAGCAGCTACTTTGGGAATTATAATTGGTGGACCAGTGGCATTATTGGTTGTTCTGAATTTCTTTCCAGACATTATTGCTGCACCTGCTGAGGAAGTTTGGCGCGGATTGTCAACTGTGGCAGGAAGCTGGATAGGTGGCGGAGCGAATCAAGCGGCGATGAAAGAAGTCTTTGAAGTTGGTGATGATTTGTTTGCGTCAATGATTGTAGTTGATGTAGTTGTGGCTAATATTTGGATGGGCTTTTTGTTATATGGAGCGAATATTACTGATAAAATTGACGGATGGTTGAAAGCTGACACTTCGGCAATTGAAGACCTGAAAGAGCGTGTAAGTAGTTACAGTGCAAGCGTTGCCCGTATTCCGACGACGACAGATATGTTTATTTTGATAGCGATTGCCTTTGGTGGCGTTGCGTTGGCACATTGGGGAGCAGATACGATTGCACCTTATCTTTCGCAATATAAGGACACTTTGGAAGGACTTCGCTTGAACTCTTTAATGTCTGGCTTCTTTTGGTTGGTTGTAATTGCGACAACGGTTGGGGTTGGTTTTTCTTTTACAAAAGCAAAAAAATACGAAGGAATTGGTGCATCTCGTTGGGGAAGTATCTTTATATATATATTGGTGGCGACGATTGGTATGAAAATGAATTTGGAAGAAGTGTTTGATAACTTGGGGCTTTTTGCTGTCGGAATTATTTGGATGTTGATTCATGTGACGATTTTATTGGTTGTTGCAAAGTTGATAAAAGCACCTTTCTTTTTTGTGGCAGTGGGTAGTCAAGCCAATGTTGGAGGTGCAGCATCTGCGCCTGTTGTTGCTTCTGCATTCAGTCCTGCATTAGCACCTGTTGGTGTTTTGATGGCCGTTTTGGGTTATGCCTTAGGTACTTATGGAGCGATAGCTTGTGCTATTTTGATGCAATTAGTAGCTACTTAAGTCAAAAAAATGCGATAATAGGCGATATAAAGCGTTTGAAGGTGGAATTTTTTTTAAAAAAATGCTATTAATTCGTAAAAAGTTCTACTTTTGGGCGACTATTGGTGAAAATAACATCAAAAACTGTTATTCATAGCTAATACAATCATACTATTTTTAATCAAATTATGAATCTGTAAAAATTCAAATTATGGACCGTTTTCAAGAAGTTAGAGATGCAGTAGCTGCATTAGAAGAAGATTTCGCAAAGTTCTATGACAAAGGGAACAAAGCTGCTGGTACTCGTGTAAGAGTTGGTATGCAAGGACTTAAAAACTTAGCACAGGACATTAGAAAAGAAGTTCAAGAGATGAAAAACTCTGCTGAGTAATTCACTTTTGGTCATGTTTTTCTAAAATATTTGTAAACCATTCTTAAATTTCAAACAATATGGAACGTTTTAACGAAGTTAAAAATTTAGTTGCTTCTTTAGAAGAAGATTTTGGAAAGTTCTACGACAAAGGGAACAAAGCTGCTGGTACTCGTGTAAGAGTTGGTATGCAAGCCTTGAAGAACTTAGCTCAGGATATCAGAAAAGAAGTTCAGGAAAAGAAAAATGCTGAATAATAGTATGTTTACTTACTATTAGATTAGTATTTGGTCTTTACTTTTAGGAGTAAAGACCAAATTTTTTTTGGGGCTGTTGTCAAAAAAAAATCAAAATTCAATAAGTATTCCAACGCGCTCTAAATCCTCTGACATCCAAGTGAACCGACCGAGTTCCAGGATACAAACCTATTCCGCCTTCATTCTTGATGATTTTTTTTTCGGCTATATCTAACACGATTTGCTTGTCTTTGTCGGTGTATCGCCCGTCGCGATTGATGTCTTGAATGGTCAAATCGACGGCTTCTCCTTTGATGTGTCGGCTTTTGGACGCGCCTTTTATCTTTTCATTATAATGCGGATGCCTGAAACTTGACCGAATATAAAAGGCATTTCTATTATAACCTCGCTTCTCTAGCTCATCCTGTAAGGCAATCACTTTATACAAAATTCGCTTATCTAATAGCCAGTATAAGTACTTTTTTTGACCATATTTAATGGATTTATAATATTTGTCCTTTGGCAGAAAATTACGGATACGGTTTTTACCAACGATTTTTTGATAAATGCTATCACTCGGCACTTTGTAGTATGTGCCATTTTTGAGCATACTTTTATATTTGGAGCTAGAAGATTTGGTGTATTTCAAATAATCTTTATCCAAATCCTTGAAGGTAACTTTTTCAAAAGTAGCCAAAATGGCGTTTACTTGTTGCTTAGTAATAACATCTTTGTTTTCGTGTGTCCTGTCATATCGAGCTTGCGAACTCATTGGGTTTCCATATTTCCAATAAAAAATACCTAAACAGAATCCAACAATGCAAAGGAAGAGTAAGAAACGAAATGCTTTTTTCATGGTGCTAAATGTTTATTTTGCCTTTTTTTATAAAAATAATCTTTTCTATTTTTAAAAAAGCAAATAATTATTCTGATATTTAAGGAACTGATAATTTCGGTTAAAAAATTTACCAATTACGTTTGTATTATAATATAATATTGTTTTAAAACATGCGACAAATATGACACTAAAAGAAAAATTAGTTAATTTAGATGAATTAGTTTCTAAAGGAAAATTTGAGGAAGCTATCGAAAAATACTTTCATCCGCGAGTAGTTTCATTATCAAACCATGATGATGTGATTATTGGAAAGGAGGACAAGCTGTTATCAATGCGTAACTTTAAGGAGTCAATGGCGCGTTTCAATCATATTGGAGTGAGGCAACAAGCTATTGGTGACAATGTTACAATGTCAGAATATTTGTTTGATTTTGTCTATAAATTTGGAAAACGAGTGATTAAAGAGGAAATCATTCGCCGAATTTGGGAAGATGGGATGGTTATCGAAGAAAGATATTATGCCTTAGATACTCGACCTCCTTTCAACCCTATTTCAAAAGAAGGTATCCCTTATCTGTTTGTAGAAAAAGATGAAGTACCAAAAAAGTTGGCAACAAGTGAGTCTATAACGGTCAATGAAGAAGAGGATGCAGAGGTAGAAACGCTAGTTTCTCCAACTAAGCCTGTTGAACCAGCTAAAGTAGCGGTAGAAGAAACACCTGTTGTTGAAACGACTGAGCCTGTTGCGCCACCTGTAACGGAAGAAGTAGAAGAAGTAGAAGAAGTAGAGGAAACAGAAGAAGAAGTTGTACTTTCAAGAGGCATTCCTTCGACTCCAGTGGTAGAGACGGAAACACCTGCGGTAGAAAAGGAAGAAAAAGCCCCAAACGAAGAAGAAGCCTTGACTTCAAGTCAAGAAGAGCGTTTGGAGGTGTCAGTAAAAGAGTCAATCGCTTCGACAGAAAGCGTAGAGTCGGTAGCTTCAAACGTAATAGATAATTCGAAAGATGGATTTTTGTCTAAATCTGTGAAAACATATCTCGAAATTCCAGACAATACGGATGCACCTTTGGTTAGCACGCTTTCCTTTACAGGAAAAGGCTTAGTAGGCTCAGTTGTGCTTAACTTGGATCTTGACCACACTTATGTCGGAAGTTTAACCATTGAGTTGGAAAGCCCTTATGGCGAGCGTGTATTAGTTCAGAAGGAAGAAGGTGGCTCAATGAGTAGCAT
>CAKZLT010000352.1 GCA_937127195.1 uncultured Saprospiraceae bacterium | reverse complement strand
CGATTTACAAACAAGGTGGAACAACTCCCATCGCAGGAGTTGCAACAGACATCAGCGGGAATTATTCTATTCCTAATGTTGATGCAGGAACTTACGACGTAGAATTTAGCTACGTTGGTTATACTTCTACAAAACAAACAGGTGTTGTTTTGTATGCTAATCAAGTCGTTCGACTCAATGTGAAACTCTTAGAAGGGACAACCATTGGAACGGAAGTAATTGTAAAGGCATATAGAGTTCCTTTGATTAGTCAGGATCAGACAACTACTGGTAAGACTATTACAGCAGGCGATATTCAGAATTTACCATCTAAAAGTATTGGAGGTATTGCAGCAACTACGGCTGGTGTAACTTCTACTGATGAAAATGGTGCGTTGAATATGCGTGGTTCTCGTTCAAGCGGTACTATCATCTATGTAGATGGTATTCGTGTAAACGGTTCTACTGTTCCTCAAACGGAGGTAGAGCAGATAGAAATTATGACAGGTGGTATCTCGGCAGCGTACGGTGATGCAACTGGTGGTGTAATTTCTATTACAACTAAAGGACCTTCTGAAAAATTTTCATCTAATTTTGAGATTGAAAATTCTAACTACTTAGACCCTTATGGGTATTTCTTAGGTTATGGTAGTTTTAGTGGACCTCTTATCAAAAATAAGGAAAATGGTCGTTCTATTTTGGGATACCGTGCAGCAGTACAGTATAGAAAAAACGGAGATAGAAGCCCAACTGCTACTGGAATTTATAAATTGACAGATGAAAAGCATGATGAATTAAGTGTTAGTCCTGTAATTCCTTCAGAGAATGGTACTAAAGGAACATTGAAAGCACTTTTCTTAACAGATGATGATGTAGAATTATCTGCTGCTAGACCAAATAGTGCAAGTCAAAGTTTGAATGTAAACGGAAAATTAGATTTGAGAATTAACAAGGCAATAGATATGTCTTTTGGTGGTACTTATATCTTTTCTGATGGACGTGGTACTACTAGTTCTTTAATGAATTACCATAATAGTAACTATAGCACAAGTACTCAATATCGTGGTTATGGTCGTTTTCGTCACCGTGTAGGTAATCCTTTGGATACATCTTCTTTAATCAGAAACTTGAATTATACTATTCAGTTTTCTTATGAAAGTAGAAATGGTAGAACGGAAAGTCACGTACATGGAGATAATTTCTTCGATTATGGTCATGTAGGGACATTTACTGCGGGAAGTAGATTCTTGACAGATACAATAGGAGGCCCTCAATTGCGTGTTTCAGGATATGATTACCCTATCACTGGTTTTGTACCAAGTGATAAAAACCCAGGTGTAGCAGCATATAACGATGGTATTACTGAGTTACCAACGGGTAGTTTGGATGATTATCATATATACAATGGTCGTTGGTTAAATGGACAGAGTGGATTACTAGGAAATGTTTATAGTTTACATGGTAATATTAATGAGGTTTCTAATAGCTTCAATAAAAATAACTTAAATCAATATCAATTCAACATTACAGGTAGTTTTGAAATAGTACCTGGTGGTGGTAGTGGTCGTCACAGTATTGATTTTGGTTTATTATACGAGGAAAGACAAAATCGCTCATGGTCTATCAATCCTGTCGGATTGTGGCAAGCTGGTCGTCAGTTATTAAACGCTCAGTTTGATGGTGTAGATACAAGTATTATTACAGGTTATCTTGAGTTACCAAATCAAGCAGGAGGAGTAGATTCTATTCCAATTCACCCAGTATTTCCAAAAGATGATGTTTGGTCATCAACAGCTAACGAAGAAAGTCAACAGTCTTTCTTTGATAGAAGTGTAAGAACGAAATTCAACTATGGTAGATATGAGAATATCAATATTGATGAGATTGCACCAGGAGATTTATCTTTAGATATGTTTTCTGCAAACGAATTATTAAACTCTTTTGGAGGAATAGGATATTACGGATATGATTACTTAGGAAATGAGATAGGTGGAGAAGCTTCTTTTGGTGATTTCTTTACATCAAGAGATGCAAATGGTGAATTAACTAGACCTATCGCACCGAATCAGCCGATATATACAGCCGCATTTATACAAGATAAATTTAGATATAAAGATATTATCTTCCGTGTAGGTTTACGTGTTGACCGTTATGATGCGAATACACAAGTATTGAAAGATAACTACGCTTTATTTGAGACAGTTAAGGCTGCAGATTATGCATCAACAAATGGTTTGACTATTCCTTCAAATATCGGAGATGACTTTGTCGTATATGAAACGAATAAAAACTCAGGTGAAGTACAGGCATTCAGAAACGGAGATCAATGGTACACAGGATCTGGAGAAGCAGTAAATAGCCCGCTTCTTATCTTTGGTGGTACTCAAAGTAAGGTTGCTTTACCATTAGATGCAGAAACAAATGTAAGAAGTGAAGATTATGATTATGAAGGTGCATTTGAAGATGCAAAACCACAGATTGTAGTAATGCCTCGTTTGGCATTCTCATTCCCTATCAATAAAGATGCTGGTTTCTTTGCACACTATGATGTATTGACTCAACGTCCTCCTTCAAATACATTAGCTACACCATTAAGTTACTATAACTTTAATCAGACGGTTGCAGATAACGGAAACTTAAATAATCCAAATCTTAAACCAGAACGTACGATTGATTACCAAGTTGGTTTCCAACAAAAGTTGACGAATTCATCAGCATTGAAAGTATCTTTATATTACCGCGAATTAAGAGACCAAATCCAAAGTCAATACTACGCTTTTGCATCTCCTAGTTCTTATTTTGGTTACGGAAACCAAGATTATGGTACTGTAAAAGGTATGACTTTAGAGTATGATTTAAGACGTACAGGTAATGTAAGATTAGTCGCAAACTATACTTTACAGTTTGCTGAAGGTACAGGATCAAGTGTAGGTTCTCAGCGTGATATTGCGATTAGAGGTAATCTTCGTAATATATTTCCATTATCATTTGATGAGAGACACCGTGTAACATTGACATTGGATTATCGCTATTCTAGTGGTAAGACTTACAATGGACCAGAGTTATTTGGTAAGCAAATCTTTGCAAATGCAGGAGCTAACTTGTTGGTAGTTGCAGCATCAGGTCGTCCATATTCAAGATCGCAGCTTATTACAGAACCATTTAACACAACTGGTGTAATTGGTGGTTATAATTCAGCTCGTTTACCTTGGAATACTCGTTTGGATTTAAGGTTAGATAAGAATTTCTTATTAAGAACGGGGCAAAAAGCTGATGGTACTAAGAAATCACCAATCTCAATCAACGTATATTTCCGTGTTCAGAATATTTTGGATACAAGAAATATCTTAGGAGTTTATAGTTATTCTCAATCTCCAGAAGATACAGGATATTTGAATTCTCCTATTGGTTCTGCTACAGTAGCACAGTTGGATGATAGTTCACAAGAGTTTTATCGTTCATCTTATAATTGGGCAATGTTGAACCCAGGCTTCTATACATTACCTAGAAGAATGTATGTTGGAGCTATTCTTTCTTTTTAGAAAAAAATAAAGTAAGAAGCTAATAATAGTGTATTAGTATCTTTTTTGTTAAAAATTAGAGTTGTTGTCATTTTTGTAAAAAAATGGCAACAACACAAATTAGAATAAAAAATTAAATATGAATAAGTTGAGATTATTCTTAATGTTATTCCTCTCAATAGGATTATTTTCAGTAGTAGATGCTCATAAGCCTCTTTTACCAGAAGTACCTGTTAAAGGACAAGGAGGAACTAGCAGTAGTCAGTCGAACTATAGAGCGGATTGTACGGAATCCACTTCTCAGACTGATTTGAATGTGAATAACGTCCGAGCGCGATTGCTAGGAGGTGGTGATATGTGGTGGGATTTTAGTAATGCCCGCTATGTAGTACCTAATGTACCTTTAGGTTCTGGATTGCTAGAAGTTTCTTCTATCTATGCAGGAGCTATTTGGTTAGGTGGTTGGGAATTTGATCAAGATGGAAATCCTGCCAACCTTAAAATGGCTGCACAAACTTATCGTTCTTCTGCTGCAAATGACTTTTGGGCAGGCCCGTTAGATGCAAATGGAGGTACAGATGAAAAAGATTGTAATAACTGGGATGAGCACTTTGAAGTAAGTGGTGAAGAAATCACGGATCATATTAATAAAGCTAGATCTGCTCAAGGAGTAGATTGTGCGAACGTTCCAAATTCTATTAAAGGATGGCCAGCAAAAGGAAACCCTTTCTTTGCGAGCATTTATGGATTTGAATTGCCATACCAAGATTTAGCACCATTCTTAGATGAAAATGGTGATGGAGAATATAATCCTTGTGATGGAGATTTTCCTATTATCGAAATCATCGGATGTGAAGCTGGTGAAATCAGTAAAGTATCATTTGCAGACCAGATGATTTGGTATGTATTTAATGATAATGGAGGTATTCACACACGTACTACAGCAGATCCTATTCGTATGGAAGTCCAAACTTTGGCTTTTGCATACAAAACAGGAGATGAAGTAAATGACATGACTTTCTATAGATATAAGTTATGGAACAAATCAGCTATTACTATTGATAGTACTTACTTTGGTCAGTGGGTTGATGCCGATTTAGGATGTCCTACGGATGATTTTATTGGTTGTGATGTTGATCGCAGTTTGATGTATATCTACAATGATGGTGCGCCTGATGGTGCTGGAGGTTGTGGTTCAGTTCCTACTTATGGAAACGAAGTTCCAATGTTAGGTATTGATTACTTTAGAGGGCCTAAGGATGAAAATGGGGTTGAGTTAGGTATGTCTTCATTTATTTATTATGTAAATGGTGGATGGCCAGGTTCTCCAGGAACAAATGACCCTACTAGTGGACAACAGTTTTATAGTTATCTTTCAGGCTCATGGAGAGACGGTACTCCATATACTACTGGTGGTAACGGATACAATTCAGGAGGAACTCAGACGAATTATGTATTTCCAGGTAGTCCAGATGACCCGAATGGTTGGTCAATGTGTACAGAAGCCTTACCAGGTGCAGATTTGCGTACTGTTCAAGCATCAGGTCCGTTTCAGTTACAGCCAGGAGCTATTAATGAGTTGATTATGGGGGTAGTTTGGGTTCCAGATGCACCATATCCATGTCCATCATTGAGTACTTTATTGACAGCAGATAACTTGTCTCAGGCGTTATATGACAACTGTTTTAAGATTACAGATGGTCCAGATGCACCAAGTATTGATATAGTAGAGTTAGATAAAAAATTAGTTATTCTTTTGACTAATGATACACTAACTTCTAATAATAAGTTTTTAGCTTACGAAGAGAAAAACTTAGAAAATCCAGATGGTGAGGCGGATAGTATGTATGTATTTGAAGGATATAAATTATATCAAATTTCAGGTTCTAAATTTAATGACTTAGATAACCCAGATCAGGCGCGTTTAATTATGCAGTCAGATTTGAATAATGATATTATAAAAATTTACAATTGGGAAAAATTCCCTGGACAACCAGCTAATGTTCCTGTATTCGTTCCAGAATTAAAAGTAGATGGACAAAATAAAGGAATAATTAGTTCGGTAGTTGTAACGGAAGATCAATTTGCAGAAGGAGATAGAGCGTTAGTTAATCACAAAGATTACTATTTCGTTTCGATTGCTTATGCTTATAATAACTATCAAGCATATAATCCTTCGGATCGTACTGGACAGAGAGAAGCGTACTTAGAAGGTCGTCGTAACGTAGAAGTTACTACGGGTATTCCTCGCATTCCTACACCAGAATTTGGTGGTATTACATTGAATTCTGATTATGGAGATGGAGCTATTATTACGCGTTTAGATGGAGAAGGAACTGGTTTGAATTTCTTAGAAATTTCGGAAGAATCAGTAGCAGATATCTTAGATGCAGGAACTCCTAATCCTACTAGCATCAAGTATCAAGCAGGAGGTGGACCAATTGCAGTTAAAGTAATTGATCCAATTCGTGTAAAAGCGGGTACTTATACTTTGACTATTTTTGATGATGATTTAACAGATCCTATTTTAGATGCGGATAATGCAAAATGGATGGTAGAAGGAAATGGAGAGCAATGGTTCTCTGAAGTATCTTTAAACATTCTGAATGAGCAATTACTAGTAGGAAAAGATGAAGATGGTGTTTCTTCTTCATTAGGTGTATCAGTTACATTAGGACAAGTAGAAGAGCCAGGACTAGAAACTGCAATAGGTGAACAGAATGGTTTTATTGGTGCTACTAGTACTTATGCTGACCCTAGTGTAATGCCATGGTATCAACAGGTTGCACCTACTAATAGTGATTTCCCATTATTTAATTATGTACCAACTGGCGAAACCGAACCTTATCAGGGGCGCGATCCTCAGGAGGTTTATAGAGGAATACTAGGAGGTTCATGGGTGCCTTATACTATGGTTCAGTGTGTATCACCAGTACCAGGAGAACAGTATTTAGCTCCTGCATGGGAAAATTCAAATTTCTGTAGTGTAATTCAGACCAATAATGATTTGAAGGATTTAAGAAATATTGATATTGTATTGACAAAAGATAAGTCTAAATGGAGTAGATGTGCAGTTGCTGAAGCAGCTAGATCTAGTTTGATTGCTGCTGGTTTTCAAACAGAAGGAAATCGCGAAAATATGCGATTGAGAGCTGGTCAATCATTGGATAAAGATGGAAATTCTGCTGCCGTAGGAAGTGGTTCTTCAACTAATCCAAATGATCCTAACTACTTAGGTGAAACAGGTATGTCATGGTTTCCTGGTTATGCAATTGATGTAGAAACAGGACGTAGAGTAAATATTTTCTTCGCAGAAAATTCTGTATATCGTCCAGATGAACCATTGATGACTAACTTCCAAAACCAAGTTAATTTGACTGGTGGTGATATGATGTGGAATCCAACATCTGACTTCTTTGTAGATATAGATAACTCTGGAGGTCCTTCAGTAGAGAGTGAATTTATTACAGGTGGACAGCACTTTGTATATGTAACTAGTACAGATTACGATGAAGGTGTGGATATTGCTAATAGACTTAATTCTAATAATCCAAACCTTAGAAGACTTTTGTTTAATAATGTTATTTGGACTTCTTATCCTTTGTTAGCTCAAGGACAAGAAATGTTATCTATGGCTGATGGATTAGTTCCTCAGGATGTAACATTCAAATTACGTGTAC
>CAKZLT010000351.1 GCA_937127195.1 uncultured Saprospiraceae bacterium | reverse complement strand
TAAAACTACTCTTCGTTGGCAAAATGCTCATTTAGCACGGCTAAACTCCGCTTTTACCGCCTTGATTAGATTTAAAACCTAAATTTCCATTCATTACAAAACCATTTTAGAATAAAGTCTAATATAACGATATTATTTATTTCCTACTCCGTTAGCACAAAACTGGCTTAACAATTGTCATATAGTTATAAATCCTAACATATTAGTGACAAAATATTTCAATTAGTATTTGGAAAATTCGTCGCGTCTCATTACTATTGTCTTCGGATACTAAAATACGACATGAAAATACAAAACGATTTATTTTTAAGAGCGGCTAGAGGAGAAAAAACAGAACGCCCACCAGTTTGGTTGATGCGTCAAGCAGGACGAATTTTACCTCAATACCGCGCTTTGCGTGCAAGTCTTTCTGGTTTCAAAGAATTAGTAGAAACACCAGAATTGGCTTGTGAAGTAACGATACAGCCTATTGATGAATTGGGTGTAGATGCTGCTATTATCTTTTCGGACATCTTGGTTATTCCTGAAGCAATGGGATTGACTTACGAAATGATAAAAGGTAAAGGTCCTTTTTTTCCTCAAACTATCAAGACGCAAGCTGATGTTGATAGAATGGTTACAGGAATGAATGCTGCTAGTGAGTTGCAATACGTTTACGATGCAGTTAGTTTAACTAAAAAAGAATTAAATGGTCGCGTTCCTTTGATTGGTTTTTCGGGAGCACCATGGACTATTTTTTCTTACATGATAGAAGGTCAAGGTAGTAAGACATTTTCGCAAGCTAAGAAAATGTTATATCAAAATCCTGCACTTTCTCACCAATTATTACAAAAAATCACCGATGCTACGATTGCATATTTAAAAACAAAAATCAAGGCTGGTGTAGATCTAGTTCAGATATTTGACTCAAAAAAAGGTGTGTTGACTCGTAAGCAATATGAAACTTTTGCTTTGCCATATATTGCTCAAATTTGTGATGCAATTGATGAAGTTCCAAAAACAGTATTTGCCAAAGGTGCTTATTTCGTTTTAGATAAAGTAGGTTCTTTGGATTGTAATGTTGTTGGTTTAGATTGGAATATGGATATAAAACAATCTCGTGATATATTAGGACATGATAAAGTAGTTCAAGGTAATCTTGATCCTTGTCAGCTTTACGGAAATCCTGATGATATTAGAGCGACAACGCTTCAGATGTTGAAAGATTTCGGAGGAAAGCACATTTGTAACTTAGGTCATGGTGTTTATCCAGACACACCTTTGGATAATGTAAAGGTCTTTGTGGATACTGTGAAGGGATTCAAATACTAACTCAAATCGTTCCAAAATGTTTCTTTGTATAAAAATCTGACTGATAAGTGAAGAAAAATAAAGTTGTATAATGGCGACTCGTTTATTTTTCTTCACTAAATTATATGATATTTGCTTCTGTTGCTCATTCTATATGGGCAATTTGAAGTAAAAGCTTTACTACTTTTTTTGCCTACTCCCTTAGTAGTCAGTTCAGTTAATTTTGTCTTCTACCAATCAATTTATTTATTATAGTTTCCATCTGTTCATTCTCTGTAACTTTTCCCGATTCTTGTCTTTTTTCAATATTCTTGATATGTTCAATGCCTTAATTCGACCTGACCTTTTCAACAAAAAAATATGTCTGCGACAGGTATATTCTTTTGGAGAAAGAAGGAATTGAGATGTCGAACCAATTACATAAAAATTTGTTTTTGTGTAAGAGATAACTCATTTTACGAAAACACGTTGTGCATTTAATAGTTTTATACGTTAAGTAGTTGCGGTTAAATATTTAGATTGGTTCTTTATGATTTTATGTGGTCATTCAAAATGTCACTGACTTAATCTGATTATGTCTAGTTTCTAGTTTCTAGTTTCTGCTATTGCTGTTAATCGAAACAGCGGTAGCAGAAACCAGAGTCTAGAAACCAGAAACCATTTGAAAAAAGCGAAATTTTAGAGAAACCACATAAAATATAAAGAACCTTTAGACTTAACTACTTATTAAGTCGAATTACATCTCTTATGAAACTTCAATTTACGTGTTTTTCAGTATTAAGTGTTCGGACATATTTAATTGTTGTAAACCTATAAGGTTTTTAAAACCTTATAGGTTTGATTATCAATGGTTTATGATGTAGGGGCTAAATAGTTAAGTGTATAATAATTTTGCCTGAATACTTAAGTAACCAATCGAAAATAAGTATAGATTAAAAATGGTATAACATCTTGATAATCAAAAGTTATTCACTCATTATATCATT
>CAKZLT010000350.1 GCA_937127195.1 uncultured Saprospiraceae bacterium | reverse complement strand
CTAAGGCGAGTATTTTTAACGCAGTATAAATGAAAAACAATAAGTTAGACTGGTAGATTATTTTTTGCCTACTCCCTAAAATCAGATTACTAATAATAATATAGTATGAAACAAAGAACGGTAAAAGCGGATGTAACGCTTAATGGTGTAGGTTTACATACAGGACAAACCAATAAGGTAACCTTCAAAAAAGCAGAAGCGAATGCAGGAATTAGCTTCAAACGAATGGATTTGGAGAAGCAGCCAAGTATTAAGGCAACTGCTGATTATGTTCATGAAACGACTCGAAGTACTTCTTTGAAGCGTGGAGATGCGGTAGTGAGAACGATAGAACACGCTTTGGCAGCTTTGGCTGGTTTGCAAATAGATAATGCTATAATTGAAGTGACTGGCGAAGAATTACCTATTTTGGATGGTAGTGCGCAACCTTTTATAGAGGCAATCAAGGCTGTAGGAATTGAAGAATTGGAAGAAGAACGAAAATTTTTTAAAATAACGGAAACTGTTATTTTTAAGGACGAGACAACAGGGGCTGAGATAACAATTGTACCTGCTGACCATTTTGAAGTGGCAACTTTAGTTGATTACAATTCTCCATATATCAGTTCTCAATATGCTTCCTTGTCAAATATTGAGGATTTTGAAAAGGAAATCGCACCAGCGCGTACTTTTGCTTTTTTGAATGAAGTAGAAGCACTTTTTGACCAAGGTTTGATAAAAGGGGGAAGTTTGGATAATGCAATTGTGATTGCTAATAATTCTATGTCAGAAGAGGACTTGGAGCGATTAGCAAAAAAACTTGACCGCCCAAGTGTTGCTATCGAACAAGGTGTATTAAATACAACTGCTTTGAGATATGCAAACGAACCTGCTCGCCACAAATTATTGGATGTAGTTGGTGATTTGATGCTAATTGGTGTGCCAATTCAAGGTAAAGTAATCGCAACTAAACCAGGGCATACGGCGAATACATCTATTGCGAAGACGATTCGTAAAATGTATCAAAAAGACCGAAAATTAGGTGGCTTGCCTAAATATGATCCGACAATTCCGCCAGTTAAAAATACAATGGAAGTCGAAGCAATGTTGCCGCATCGTCACCCATTTTTGTTAGTAGATAAGATTATATCTATGAGCGAAAAAGAAGTTGTCGGTGTTAAGAATATTACTTACGATGAGTATTTCTTTAGAGGGCATTTTCCGAATAATCCAATTATGCCAGGGGTACTTCAAATTGAAGCAATGGCACAGACGGGAGGTATTTTGGCATTAAGTACAGTACCTGATCCCGAAAATTGGGATACCTATTTTCTTAGAATTGATAATGCAAAATTCAAACAAAAGGTATTGCCAGGAGATACATTGATTATCAAAATGGAACTGTTGAAACCTATTCGTCGTGGCTTGACCGTAATGAAAGGAAGGGTTTACGTTGGTGATAAAATTGTTTCGGAAGGAGAGTTGACCGCTCAAATTATTAGAAGAAGCTAAATAGTCAGCAGATTTAGTAGTTAGTCAAGTCAACAGGACTAAATTCATTGACTACTAAGATATTATGATTTTTTAGGGAGTGTATCATTTCTGCTTTTGTTTTTTGTTAGAAAAGACCGTTCTACTAAAAGGTTGCTTTGTAAAGTAATCTTTTAGCGGAACGGTCTTTTTAATAGAAAGCATGGAGTGATTTGTTATTTGTAATATTGAAATTATATTTGTATGTTTGCGCTATATAAGAATATAATTTTGATGTTGGAGTAAAGAGAAAACAAATATTATGGATAAACGAATTATATTATTGCCAGGGTTTGGAGAAGACCGAAGAATTTTTCGTGCAATAATGCCTTATTTTGAGAATTACAATACATTAATAGTTGATTATCAAGACCTCCTCCCGAATTTTACTATATATAATATACGATTAGAAAAATTTGTAAAAAAGCTTATTCGAACA
>CAKZLT010000349.1 GCA_937127195.1 uncultured Saprospiraceae bacterium | reverse complement strand
CAGGAGTCTTTGGATTGCCATACGGTGCTAATCCCATCAATTTGTATTCACCAGAATTGACTTTAAAGCCCAAATAATAAGTAAATGAAGAATACAATAAACCCAAAGAATGTGGAAAAGGCAACTCTTTGATAATCTTGATTTCATTTCCTGTGCCTTGACTAATAGAAGCGGTTGCCCATTCGCCAACGCCATCAATGGTCAAAATTGCAGCATTTCGAAAAGGAGAAGGATAAAAAGCACTCGCGGCATGAGACAAGTGATGCTCAGGAAAAAGAAGCTTCGTTTGTTTTCGGTTAAAAGGTTCGATTGCCTTCAAAGACTTATAAATCAAATCTTTCAAAAACATCTTTTCTCGTAACCAAACAGGAATTGAAATGATAAAAGAACGAATTCCTTTGGGCGCGAAACCATAATAAGTCTCCAAAAGTCGTTCAAATTTGAGCAATGGTTTATCATAAAAAGCAATCGCATCCAATTCGTCGATGCTCACTCCCGCACGCTCCAAACAAAACTGAATAGCATTCGTAGGAAAGCTAGCATCTTGCTTTTTGCGTGTAAAACGCTCTTCTTGTGCTGCGGCTATGATTTCGCCATCTTGAATAATGGCAGCAGCAGAATCATGGTAAAAAGCGGATATTCCTAAAATGGTCATGCGTTCCGTTATGAATTCATTGAATATTTTATCAGAACAAAAATAATTTTTAAAATGGGAAAGTAAATACTTGAAAGTGCTTATAATGAAGGTTCATCTGATTTGAGACAAAAAAAGCCTTTTCTTTAGTTAGAAAAGGCTTTTTCATTTTTTTATTAAGGGAGTAGGTTATTTTTTGCCTATTCCCTAAAAAGAAATGTTACTTCCGCTTAATCGCATTCCATGTTTCATAAAGTGATTCTTGGGCTGGTCTATCCTCTGGAATAGTTCTCAAAGGTTCGCAAGGGCGAAGCGTTTCTTGCAAATCTTTAGGTAACGATTGATACAATTCAGTACCTTTTGTTTTCCAACCAATCATTTGGTCAGTGACCTGTTTGATGATTTTGGCAGGATTCCCCACAACGAGACTTCGATTAGGAATAACAGCATTTGCTTTTACAAAAGACAAAGCCCCGACGATGCACTCATCGCCAATAACGACATTATCCATAATCACCGAGTTCATCCCAATCATAGCATTTCGACCAATCGTAGCACCATGAATAATCGCGCCGTGACCAATATGAGCCGCTTCTTTGAGCGTGACCGTTACGCCTGGAAACATGTGAATCGTACAATTTTCTTGAACATTACAACCATCTTCGATAACTATTCCGCCCCAATCACCACGAATTGCAGCACCTGGCCCGATGTAAACATTCTTGCCAATAATCACATTTCCTGTAACGGTTGCCTGCGGATGAACAAAAGCACTTTCGTGAACAACAGGTATAAATCCTTTAAATTCGTAAATCATTTTTTATCGTTTGAAGGTGATTTTTCGTAGCGCGACGAGCTTCGTCGCGCTAGAATGTCATTTTCCATTGTCAATTAAACTAGCATTTTTCAATAATCATCGCATATCCTTGACCAACACCAACACAAAGCGTACAAAGCGCGTAACGTTTATTTTGTTCGTGCAATTCGATAGCTGCCGACTGAACGATGCGCGTTCCTGTCATTCCTAGCGGATGCCCGATAGCGATTGCACCACCATTTGGGTTCACACGCGGGTCATTGTCTGCCAAACCAAGCTTGCGAGTAACCGCCAAACTCTGAGCGGCAAAAGCTTCATTTAACTCAATAATATCCATGTCATTTAGTGTCAAACCAGCTTTTGCTAATGCTTTTTTAGTGGCATTCACTGGGCCAATTCCCATGATTCGAGGTTCTACACCAACCACCGCCGACGATACAATTCGCGCCAATGGCTTGAAATTATATTGTTTGACCGCATCTTCGGAAGCAACAAGCATCGCTGCTGCTCCGTCATTCAATCCAGAAGAATTACCCGCTGTTACGCTTCCGCCTTCCTTCTTGAAAGCAGCACGTAATTTTCCGAGTTTTTCTATGGTAGAAAATCCTTTTATAAATTCATCCTTTTCAAAAA
>CAKZLT010000348.1 GCA_937127195.1 uncultured Saprospiraceae bacterium | reverse complement strand
GAATTGCTTTTGTTGAATAAGTCAAAGCAAGATTAGCCGAAACAGCACTTTTGATATTAAAATATTCATTCAAAACTGCATGAGTATATTCATGTGATACAATTCCTAAAGACACCATAGGTTGACAATCTCCTACCTTACCGTCACCAAGTTGCATTCCTGTAATTGGTGGCAAAGACAAAGAAATAGGAAAATCCACGCCCCAAACAGCGTCATTAGTTAAATTCCCACTTCCATCAGTAGAATGAAAAAATAAATTTACTGTACTTCCATCATCATCATAACTGTCAATTCCAAATTTTGTAGGGTCAGCATAATATTTATTAGCTACTTGAATAGCATACATTCCATTAGCTTCAACTCTTTGAGTATCATTTAAAAAGATAGTATCATTAATACACCATTCTACATTTTTAGGAAAAGCATTACTTGTAGCAAAAGTACTAATATCCCAACCTTGCGTATGTTCATTGGCTAAATTTGAACGAGCATTAATTAATCCTCCTGTGCTACAGCTATCTAAATTAACTGATTTGCAATTGTAATAATAAGTTGGTACAAAAGTCGTAATAGGTGTAAAAGTACTACAAGTACAATTTGTAATACTATTGCAAGGTACAGAGTCTAAAACACTTCCAACACAATATTTACAACTGTCGCTACCAAAAATAACGCTACTAATATCAATGTTTAATTCATCATCAGCTAAAACAACATCAAAAGGTGTATTTGTGCTAAGATTTGCATCAAAGAATTCACTCAATCCTTGCATCTGAACTTCCTCAAATTCGATTCCTGTACTTCCTGCCAAATTTGAAATATCAATTTTAACATGAGCTAATTCTTCCGACAAATTAGAGATAGTATAATAATTATTAGGACTTGTTGGTGTACTTTCCGCAACAATCTTCATACGGTCGGGATTAACATCTACAATACTCAATGTATAGTTAGGTGCAGTAATTACAGTACCTTTTGTCAAAGTAATTCGCCCACTTGATGCTAAATTAGTTCCGAAAGTAAGACTATTATAATCTATAAAAATTTCTCCTCTATAAAAATCTTTACTATTTAATAACGAAGCCACATCAATGTCAAACTCCAAAAATTCATTATTTACGCCCGATAAATTAGGACTTTCAATAGAATATTCTACTTTACTTTCTACAATAGATGAATTTGTTAATACATTTTTTTTCTTTAGAGGAATTGATGCGATAACATCTGTATCGGGAGCAAGATGTTGAAATTCAGGTGCTTTATTCATCAAAATTCCTCCTGTTTTTGCATCAACAACAACGGTATGTGCTTCAATAGTATTTGTTAGTTTTATAACATAAAACAATAAACCTACTTTTCCTTCAAAGATGACAGGGTAGCCTATCGGAAGTTCACTTGCTGATTTCCACATTGGGTCATGTGTATTTGGGTCAAACTTATCTTTCCACGCTTCAAAAGAATATCTTTCATGCTTATTTTTTAATGGAACATCCTTGATAGCTAAATCTCTTGCTTCATTAATTGTAATGTTTTTACTTGTATCTACATCTAAATTACTTAGAACAAATGCTCTTGTTTTTGTAACTTTTCCATTTATTGCGTCTATTTCAATCTTGGAGTTAAAGTAACGAGTCATTACAGAATGTTTTTTATGTAATATCCTATACACAGTTGTAGTTTTTCCTCCTTTATAAAAGTTTAGTTCATCATGTTTTGTCAAATCAAATAACTCTTGGTAAGTTGTAGTAATATTTTCAAAAGTAATTGGTTCATAATTTTGATAATCCACATCTTCCCAAGAATAACAATGTGTTAAATAAGAACTTTTCCCCTCACTACAACCATTTTTCTTCTTTAATTCTTCAATGAATACTTTTGAAGGTGGCTGTAAAGTAGAATTAGATTGTATTTTTTGTGTTTTTGCAGTAAAAGCACAAGAGGCTAATAAAATAACAATTCCCCAAAGGACTGTTATTGTGTTAAATGGTAACTGTTTCATATTTCTATGGTTTTGATTGAAAAAATAATTTTAGAATATTGTTTTGTGTTATTTCTTATGTTGGTTTTGTTTTTTCTAATTGCATGGAACGTCTCGCAACAACGTACGGTGACAGCTTTTGCTGGCACTGGAAGTTGTTGCTTTTGTTGCCCGCCGCTTTATTTTTATCTTTTTTTCGAGAGTACAAACAAGGTAAAACATTTTTTTTGAAATCTGAAAACTTCTACAAATTTTCACGCTTTTAAAAGCTAACACTGATTTTTTTCTTAAAAACTAGAAATTTGAAAATCGTAAAAAAAATTGCGCGCGATTCTGTTTTGGCTACTAATTTTTTCACGCTAGGTTTTGGCTACTAATTTTTTCACGCTAGGTTTTGGCTACTAATTTTTTCATGCTAGATTTTGGCTACTAATTTTTCACGCTAGATTTTGGCTACTAATTTTTCACGCTAGATTTTGGCTACTAATTTTTCATGCTAGATTTTGGCTACTAATTTTTCACGCTAGATTTTGGCTACTAATTTTTTACACTAGATTTTGGCTACTAATTTTTTACACTAGATTTTGGCTACCGATTTTTTCACGCTAAATTTTTTCAGTTAAAAACAAAACTTAAATCTTAAAAAACCAATTTTTTTTTCGGGCGAAAACGCATTTTGAACTTAATCACTTTTTTAGATAACCACTTTTTTAATGAATATTCTAGTGGCGGGCAACGTTCCGCAACAATGACGGTGACAGCTTTTGCTGGCACTGGCAAATGTTGCTTTTGTTAGGCGCAGGCTTTTCATTTTATATTTTTTGATTTTATTTTAGCATTTCATGCTTCCAATCATCAACTGTTTTCAATTTACTGCTAAAATTTATTCCGATTAATACTTTTTCTCGGTCATCAGCATAATATTTTTCTGCATAACCTTTATTCTTAATTTGGTCTAAAGCAGCTTGCCCACTCTCATCTAGCTTAAACTCTAAAATATAAATATATTTTGTTGTTTTTACTACGGCATCTAATCGACCATCGTTCGTATTAATTTCACTTTCAATATATTCTCCCAAGTAGAAAAACACCAAATAAATCAAACTGTGGTAGTAAAATTCGCCTAACTTTTCTTTAGACTTAAATATCTGATTTGGAATATTCTTAAATATACTTTTGATTAATCTTATGAGATGTTCTAATTGCTTTTCTTCAAAAGCTTTCCTTAAATGTATAACTGTTGGAGTAGAATAAGAGGCATCTGTTTTACCAAGAAAACCGATAATATTTTGTAAAAGAGAAGCACGAACCTCTGAATTCGGATAATTAAGGACATATAGTCCATTTGAATTTTTCTTCTTGATGGTCAAATAGCCTGTTTGGAATAATAATGGTATTAATTCTAAATTTTTAATATTATATGATGAGAAAGTTACTTCGCCTACTTCTAAATTTTCTAATTGAACCATTTTTTGGTTTTCCATTAGTTTTAGAAGAAAGGTTGGTGTACCTGTCTCAAACCAAAAATTCTTAAAATCTCCAAAATCAAAGTAGGATAATAAAGAATATGGGTTATATAAAAACGTTTTTCCATTCCAACTATAACCATTGTACCAATGGCGTATTTTTTCTTTCAGTACTTCTATTGTCCAATCATTCTCATCTGCTAATTCTTGGATTTCTTCTTTAAAGTTTTCTTCTAATTCCTTTTGAGTAATTCCCGTTAAAGTTAGGTAACGTCGATGAAGCGTAATATCTGTTAAGTTATTGAGTTCGGAAAATATACTGACTTTACTAAATTTCGAAATTCCTGTTATCATCATAAATTCAATATATGGGTCACAATCTTTAATAACAGAATAGAGTGATTTTAAGATGCTTCTATTTTTTTCAGCAACTTCAACTTCCTTTCCTAAATAATCAATGATTGGCTTATCATATTCATCTATCAATAAAATGACTTTTCCTTTTTGTTCGGCTATTTTTTGAATTAGTTCTTTAAATTTTCTTACATAATCCGTTTCCTCTAAAGACAAATTATATTTTTTGGCAATTAAATCTAATTCTTTACTGATAGCCTCTTCCAATCCAATTAGCCGATGCCCTATTCCACTAAAACCAATATGAATGACGGGATGTTTTTTTGACCAATCCCATTTATCTTCTATCCAAAGTCCTTTAAAGAGTTCTTTTTTTCCTTCATAAAGGGATTTAATTGTGGAGAGCATTAATGATTTGCCAAATCTTCGAGGACGAGCATAAAAGTAGTATTTCCCTCTTAGGAGATTATAAATCTCTTGTGTTTTGTCTATGTACAAAAGATTTCTTTCTATAATTTCACTGAATGTTTGTACGCCTAATGGATACGATTTCATGCTTTTTATGATAAAATTAAGCCTTTTTTAATGAAGTCTGACTGTATTTTCAAATTTTATTTTGTGGAGTATTTTCTTGTTTTTATATGCTTGCGCCTAACGTCCCGCAACAACGACTGGACACGGCTTTTGCCGTGGCTGGACGTTGTTCATTAGTTTTACCCAATCAACGATTTACAACAGATAGTATAAATATATATACATTAACCGTTAAGTAATTGAGAAAGAGTTATTTCTAGGTATTGAACCTAAGACGATGTTTGGAAAGTTAGGCATATTTCTAATCTAATCCATAATGCAGTTGAGGAATACCTAGCTTTTTATCAAAAAATGAAGTTAAAACTAAACAAACATTGAGATAAAAAGCAAAGAAGTAACTTTCCATTTTTGCTCCATGTATTGGATAGCAAAAATGGAAGCTGATCTTATAATTCAAATGGTAACTCAGGAAGGTGAAAATGAAAAAATCACCTCAACCTACTAATGAGCGTGAAACTAGGATTAGCCTAAATTTTATCGTTAACACTAAATATAGTAACAATGGTTGACAAAATGAAATTAGTCGGGATTATTGCGTCAAAAAATCGATTTAAAATTTTTATAGGAATTGATGTATCAAAATTGAAACTGGATGTCTCGGTGTTGATGATGGGGGTGATATGTACGAGTTTTCAATTAGAAAATAAGACGGTTGGTTTTAAAAAGCTGCTAAGGCGGATTGAAAAACTTCCTGATTATGAAATTGGAGCTACCTTGTTTTGTATGGAAAGTACAAGCATTTATCACTTGCCATTGGCGGAATTTTTATCTGACCAAAAACAGCCAGTATGGGTTGAAAACCCATATCAAATTAAGCATTCTCTAGGCTTGGTTCGAGGGAAAAATGATAAAACAGATGCCCGAAAAATCGGAGAATATGCTTATCGTCATTCGGATAAATATCGTCCATTTGAAACAGCAGATATTGCGTTAAAGCAGTTAGATGCTATTCATAAAGAGCGTTCTAAGTTATTGAAAATCAAGCATCAACTTACGCTGGAGGTTAAAGAATATGAAGCCATGGGGATGACGGAATTAGCAGCAGTCAAAAAAGAATTGACAGCTGAGACGGTTAAAAGTATAGAAAAGGCGATGAAGAAATGTCGTCAAAAGATGAAAGAGATTATCAATGAAAATTCAAAGCTAAAAAGGTTATATGGATTGGTGACTACAGTAGAGGGTGTAGATTTGTTGGTTGGCGTTTATTTATTAGTAGCTACAGGCTGTTTTGAGCGATTTACTAATGCCCGAAAGTTTGCTTGCCAAATCGGCATTGCTTCTTTTGAACATCAATCGGGTTCGAGCCTTCACAAAAAAACGGGAACGTCTCATTTCGCAGATAAGCTAGGGAAAAAAATGATCACGAATGCGGCAGGTTGCGCTATCAGAAGGTATGGTGGATTGCGAAATTATTATGAGCGAAAAGTCAAAGAAGGAAAGTCAGAAGGTAGTGTGTTGAACGCTTGTAAGAACAAACTTTTACATAGAATTTTCGCTGTGGTGAAATCGGGAAAGCCTTATGATAAGTTCCATGAATGGCAACCGAAAAAGGTATCGTAATGTTGTTGTTTTATTTAATATTTTTTCCCCGAAACATCCAAAACATTAAAATTTAACTTATTTTTTTTCATTTCATCAGCAAATAGTCTTCAAAATCGAAGAGACTATTTGTTGATGAAATGAAAAAAAACAAAGCGGAAATTAGTTGCTTCTGCTTCTTTATTCAGCCATCTGACAAGCTCCAAAGCGATGCTCTACAGGTAGGTTTATGGCGAAGCTATATTTTTACTTATATATTTGACTTTTTTTTAATGTTTTTCTACTTTTATTTGGATATTACATGGTAACTGCATTTGTTGTACGCTGGTTTATTTTTCAATATTCTATAAAGTTAATTAAAAATTGTCTATCTGTGTCTTTAGGTTCTACATTTACCTTATTGTCTTTTTTAAACTTTTCAAAGGTTTTATGTTTTTCCCTTTGAAATTCTTTTAATAAAAACCTCTTTACTTTTACTTTTGACACATGGGATGAATTTTTACCAAGATTTATTTTAGAGATTTTAGTTTCAAATTCAATATGTTTCCTTTTTGCGTAAAACTTAGGAAAACCAAATTGAATTACACAGACACCTTTCGCTTCGACATAATCAAAACCAAATTCGGCTTCTATTTCTCCAAAAACTAAAACGCCTAGCTTACCTAATTCAATAATATCTGTCTCTTCTAATTTTTTATCTTGTAAAGCTGTCAGTTTTAGTTCTCCTATATTTCCTTTTAGCCATTTAAAAGTTTCGGGAAATCTTCTTTTATCATCTAAGCCTATTTCAATATCTACAATTCTCTTAAAAACAAGTGAAGGATATGCTTTTTCTGCAAATGAAAAAAGATATTCAAAAAGATATTCATTTTTAATAAAGTGAGTAGCTATAATCTTCTGAATATCACGTCCTTTATTGATTACGTTTTTTGCTTGAAATGTCTTATGTACAAGTTTTTGAACCTTATTGACAAGTTCTTTAGTTTCAGGAGCAGTTGTTTCTACGGCATATTCAATAATGTTTTCTCCGTCAATTTTCTCAATAATTAACTTCCATGGATGTGTTGTAGTTATAGAAAATATGTCTTTTGTCCAATCATTTCTTCTGATTTCTCCTTCGATTACAATTTGGTTTAGACCATGATTTATCATGTTAAGAGAATGGATTGAATAAGATGAATTTTCACCAACTAGTTCTTTTATCAATTCTTCTATATTTGCATCTATTACATCAACTAAATTTTTTGCTCCACCTATCCACTCATCTTGTGCCGTAGACCTTTTTATATTACTTTCTTTTTTTGATTGACGATTTTTTAATATTTCAAATTCTCTAGGACTAAGAAGTAAGCTGGCAATCTCAGGAACTGTTGTATTTCTATTTGTCTGTTTTATGAAAATTCCTCGTTTTTGCAGCAAGAATTTTAAGTCATATTCACTTAATCCACTAGCTGTTAATAAAGGTCTAATATTTGCCCCGAAAGGTAATAATGAATTTAATTCGTTATCTTCTTTATCGTAGTTCGACATTTCTAAAATTAGGTTTAAAGGATGTTACAATAACTTTGTCTATAAATCTTTGGTCTAAAAATTCAAGTTTTACGTCTTCTACTTTCTCACCATGTCTATCTTTATTAAATTCTGGAAATAGAATATATACTTTTCGTCCCCAATTCTCAGTTAATTTGTGTGATAAACTAATTAACTTTTTTAGATATTCTTCCTCAAAATTATCAATGCAGTTAAGTAAAAGAAATTCTTCTCCACTTTCATCAATTACTTTTATAGGTAAAATACTTGAATTAAGATATTGAACAGATAAAATAGGACTACTTGTTAATCTCTGTTTTGCTGTTATATTGTATCCTGTTCTAGGATGAAAAAATTCAATTGTACTAGCAGGAAATTTACTTTTAGCAAATTCAATTGTATCAAATAAAAAATTAGCTCTCTTATTATCTACAAGATAAATGACTTCAAATTCCAAATCTTCTTCAACTCTAAAATCGGGCAATCGCTCTATTATATCATCATATTCACTTTCATTATCAAGCCAAAAAATCACTCCATATGTCTTGTTTCTATATCTAGCCTGTTTCTTTTTTAGTTTGCTTCTTAGCTTAGATTT
>CAKZLT010000347.1 GCA_937127195.1 uncultured Saprospiraceae bacterium | reverse complement strand
TGATAAGCAGTAAAGCCTTTCGAAGAATTAGAAACAGTTACTTTATTCAAAGTCAATTTCGAAAAATCTTTAGATGCAAAACCAATATTAGCATTTTCAACGTCGATATTAGTTGCTGTAATCGTTGCATTTTCACCTGCGCTGATAGCTTTATCGCCAATTTGATTCATTTTACATTGGTCAATCGAAATGATACTAGTAGAAAAATCCAAAGCATCATTACCAATTTCATTGAAGGCACACCTCAAGACATTTCCTTTACAAAAATCAGCATCAAAGGCGTCGCTAAAGATATTTGCAAAAACACATTTTTCAACTTTAAAATCCGAACGAACGATGTTTAAACCATCTTCACAGTTGTTTCCTATAAATTGGCAACCTAATACATTCACATCACTTTCATAAAAAGTAACGCCGCCCGTCAAATTCCAACCTTTATAAGCGAGTGTATTTTGATTTTTGAAAATGGTGTACCTTAAAGTTGATAAGCCTTGCGTTTGCATCACTACAAATGCTCCTGAATTGCCATCTAAACTTTCAACAATAATCGGCATTTCTTCATCTCCACGAAATTGAACTTCCGAAAAACTCATCAAAAATCCTCCTTCCGAAAATTGTAAATGCGCTCCTGGTTGAAAAACAACCTGTTTGCCTTTTGGCAAAATCAAAGGCGTTTTGATTTCATATTTTTTATTTTCAAATAGAATCAAATTACCATTTTCGGTATATTTAGGAGTAGAATTGTTATTAGTAGCTAGTAATTCTTGACGAGGCGACCAGTTCGTAGGAGCTTGCCAAGCTGGAATTTCGGCTACAAATACGGAATCAAAACCAGCCATTTTGTAATGCACTTTGGTTGCCCATTTTGGTGCTTTTACGGTAGCGTAATTCGGTAATTCTCTTTCTTTAGAAGGAAAAACCCAAGTTGAAACCATTTTAGATTTATCACCTCTAACTTTATTTTTACCAACATAAATAACCTCTAAAGGCAAAATATGAGCATTTTCGAGATTGAGCGTGACACTATCTCCTTCGGTTGTTTCTGTAAATATTTTTAAACTATTAGAAAAAGGAACAACCGTTTCTTGAATTTTGATAGCACGTTCTATTACACTCTTTCGATTATAAGAATAGTTAGCGTGTTGCGTTTGTAAAAAGGCTTCACGAGCGGCTAATGGCTCTTCAATTGTAGCCAAAAATTGCTTAATAAAACTAGGTTGAGCGTATTCTTGTAAATATTTTAAATAAGCAGTAACGAACATTTTATCATAAAAAAGACGGTGCAATGGTTCGATTAAACTCTGTTGAGTATAGACTTTTTCGGCATATAAAGGAGTTGACGGATTGTCTGGAGAACCAGAACCATAACCATCAAAACCAATAGGTTCGAGCAATGCAGTTACAGGATTATAGTAAAATCGCTGGTTGTGCCAAGTCAAAGAATGGTCAGCTTGCAATATGTCTGTAATTGCCATGTATTTGGCTAGCAGCTCAATGTCAAAGACCTCAGAAGTGCTTTTTAGACCATATTTGTATTGCTCGACTAAGTTCTGAGCAATAGTAAAAGATTCTTTTAATGTTGGATTTTTAGCTGTTTTTTTGCCTTTAAAAGGTTTGATTTCAGAACTCCAAAAGGCTTTTTCTTTGTTTCGACCACTAGCCAAACCGCGCGACATTTGCATACTTCGGCTCATGCCTTCCCAAAATCTATCTTCGGTTAATTTCACAATTGGACCTTCTCGACGCAATTGATTTTCAACTAAATTTTTATTAAAATGTTCTTCGTAAACGTAAATTAATGGTTCATTTTCATTAAAATGAAAATTAATAAAGTCATATCGAGGAGACAAAACACCAACGTAACCAAGCATTTCATGATAGACCCATTCTCGGAGCATTCCGCGTGTTTTGGGGCTTTGAACCGAAAATGTTTGCATTCCTTTCCAACTATCTTCGCTATTAAGTTGTACTCTAAAAGAAGATTTTCCATTAAAAATATGGTCGAGCCAATCACCCTTTAACCTTACTTTTGCCTTCTTTTTGCCCTTTGTTGTAGTGACTTTTGCTTTAATCCAATCTTCATCGGTTTGTATCAAAACACTTTTGGAAAAGGCGCGTTGTTTGATTGCTTTGAGTTTTTTATTCCCTTTTTCGTTGATATTCAAATGAAAATCACTAGGGTTAAAACGACTACTATAAAAGTCTAAAGTATCTAATTCCGTAATTTTCAAATCATCTACCCAGACCTTGCCGTCTTTCTTCTTTTTTAAAGCAAAAACTTTAACAGAAGACAAATTTTTACCTTTAGGAATAGTAAAAAACAGCTCCATATTCATCCACCAAGTACCTTCCGTCGATACGGTTTGATTGGTTTCTTGATAAAAATCGGCTGGATTTTCGGCACTAACTACTAGGTATAAATCAGAAGGATCTCTTTTATACTGCCAAATTTCTGCCTTGTAAGTTTTGCCAGCAATAGGATTTTGAATAGTATAAGAAAGCCCTTCCATATTATTGGAATCTACCAATGAGGAGTGTTTTCCAGTCCGAGCATGCTGACTAGATTGAGATGTTGCGCCTCCAAATTTCTCTCCCTTTTCTACAAAAAAACCATCTTTGATTACTTCGGCACTACACTGATAAGTGACGTTTTCTTCCGTTTTGATAGTTGTTTTTTTATTATAAAAAAATCCTTTATATAATAACAACAACAAGAGCAAAACAACTAAGATAATCGGAAGTAACCAGTTCTTTGGTCGTTTTTGGTTTTGTTTCCGACTAAAAATCATAACACTAAATTAGGTTGTTCTACTACAGATATTTTAATAGAAGCATCGACTTTTACAAGTGCTTCACGAAGTACCGCTAGTCGTTCTGTATCGTTCATTTGAGTCAAAACGGATACAAAAAGACCTTGATCGCTCATATCCATTCGCTTTAATTCGACGTAAGACAAATTAGCGTCAAGTACCTCAGTTATTTTTCTAATATCTTGTTCTTTCGTCTGAATATTCACGAAAAGGGTATCATTACTTTTGATATTTTTAGAACGAAAACGGAAGTTTAAATATAATAATCCGAGTACGATTCCGATAGCGATAATTGCTAAAATCGGCTTATTTGCACCTGTTACTAACCCAATCGCAATAGTCAAAAATAGGTAAGTTAACTCTTCAGGTTCTTTAATAGCAGCTCTAAATCGAACAATAGACAATGCACCAACCAATCCTAAAGAAAGCGCCAAAGATGCCTGAACGACCGTAATGACAATCATTGTAGCTAAAGCTAATGGCATAAAAGTAGCTGCAAATTTTTCGCGATTGGCGATTGTATGCCCAAATCGAACATAAAATGCCTTGAGTGATAATGATAATAATGCAGCAACTATAGTATTAATTAGAAAGTCAACAAGGTTGACTGTATTCGTAAAGTCCGTTAGATATTCTTCAAATTGTAGCATCGAAGTGTATTAAATATATTTTCTTAAAATTGAATTAAAAGTCAAAAATATTGTTTTTTAATAAAGGATAAACATTTAATCAATGATTTATTTTTTTTAAGGCTAATAAAATGAATTTTGAGTAAAATTTATTACCTTTTTAAAAAAAGAGCAACTAATTATGAGAGAAACTTTAGGCTTAGTCGTGACCATTATTTCTATGATATTTGGAATTATAACGCTTGCTGACGGCTGTTGTGGACCTGATGAAAATGCGTTGATAAATTCAAGAGGAAAAATGGATTTATATCGTTTTCAAGGTGCTTATGTTTTCAAAAAAGAAACAAAAGTCTGTAATTCTGCGGCTAAAGACATAGAAACAATTACCATTGTTTGGGATGATTACAGAGACCGTTTACAATATACTTATGGTAAAATAGAGGCGAATTGCGAGACAACAGAAAAGCGAAAGTCAATGCCAACGACTTATGCTTCATGTTACATTAAGGAGCAAGATATTCGAAAATACACGCAATATACACTCACTGAATTAGCAAATTTGAAAACGAATACCGCGCCTCACCTCAAAAATCCAAAGTATTCATTGAGTTTAATGGTGCGCGGACAGCATTATGTTGGCTTGGAAACTTCT
>CAKZLT010000346.1 GCA_937127195.1 uncultured Saprospiraceae bacterium | reverse complement strand
TCAATGTACGAGAATATGATTCAGTACAAACCAGAATATATGCTGAATGAAAACGGACAACGCCAACGCTACAAAGTAAATGATGATGGTTTCTTTGAATTAAAGGATGGTCGTTTGGTTTCTAATCCTAATAATTCCGAAAACGTCATTTTTAGCACTATAAAAAGGTCTCAATTAATTGAAGATGATGATGGCGAGTACTATCGTAACTGGCGACCAAAAATTGAATCACCAGACGATATTTGGAATGAAATTGTAAGAGTCACCAAATTACCCGGAGTAACATCTGCACCAAAACTACAACCTATCGAAACTCGATTGGTTATGTTACAAACAGGAATGCGTGCACCGATGGGAATAAAAGTACGAGGTAGTGATTTGGCAAAAATCGAAGCCTTTGGTTTAGAATTAGAAAAATACCTCAAAGATGTAGAAGGTGTAAAAGACGCTGCTGTTTTTGCGGATAGAATTGTCGGTAAACCTTATATGTTATTGGATATTGACCGAACAGCGATTAGCCGTCATGGATTGACGATTGAAAAGGTACAACAACATATTCAAGCAGCGATTGGAGGGATGAATATGACGACTACGGTGGAGGGTCGAGAACGTTATAATATCCGTATTCGCTATCCTCGTGAGCTTCGCAATGACCCAACGGTTTTAGAAAAAATCTACTTGCCAACATCAAGCGGTGGGCAAATTCCTTTGGGCGATTTGATGGAAATCAAGTATGAACAAGGTCCGCAAGCGATTAAATCCGAAGATGGTTTTTTGATTGGTTTTGTTCTTTTTGATAGAGAAGATGGTTTTTCAGAAGTCGAAGTTGTGAATAAGGCACAAAGCTATTTACAGTCAAAAATTGACGATGGTACATTGGAAGTTCCAAGTGGTATCAATTATCGTTTTGCAGGAAATTATGAACAGCAAGTTCGGGCAAGTAAACGTCTAAGCCTTGTCGTACCTATTGCTTTAGCGGTTATCTTTTTGATTTTGTATTTCCAATTCAAGTCTATCACTATTTCTTTAATGGTCTTCTCAGGTGTTTTCATCGCCTTTGCAGGTGGGTTTATAATGATTGGATTATACGATACAGCTTGGTTTTTGAATTTTGATTTCTTTGGTCAAAATATGCGTGACCTCTTTCAAATACAGACGATAAATTTAAGTGTAGCCGTTTGGGTTGGCTTTTTAGCATTGTTTGGCATTGCAACAGATGATGGTGTTTTGGTAGCTACTTTTCTAAAAGATAGTTTTAAGCGAAATACACCAACAGATATTAATAGTATTCGAGATGCAGTTGTAGAAGGTGGTTTACGTCGGGTTCGTCCTGCGATGATGACAACGGCAACAACAATTTTGGCATTGCTACCTGTTTTGACTTCAACGGGTCGAGGTGCAGATATTATGTTACCAATGGCAATTCCGTCATTTGGTGGGATGCTGTTGCAGATGATTACGATGTTTACCGTGCCTGTTTTGTTTGCATTGTAGAAAGAGTGGAACTATCGGGTCAATAATTTTAGAAGTAACAATTAATAAAAGCAAAGACTGAGAAATGAAATTATTAAAAATAATCATATTCAGCTTATTGATAATTGGGAGTTTTGGAAAGGCGTATGCACAATCCTTGGATAGTCTTATCCAAGAGGCATACACCAATAATATTGAGCTACAAGTATTTCAAAAGCAATATGAAGCGAAACTACAACTTGCACCACAGATAGCACCTCGACCTGACCCAGAAGCAGGAATTGGTGTATTTCCATTGCCTGTTGCAACTCGTTTGGGTGCTCAAGTAAGTAGGTTGAGTGCAACGCAAATGTTTCCTCAAAAGGGAATGGTTAATGCTAAAAAAGCCTTAGCAGATGCAAAGACACAACCGATTTTGGAACAAATTAATGCTCGAAAATTGGACTTGGCGTATCAAGTAAAAATGGCTTGGTTGCAAGTTTATGAACTTGATAAAAGCCGTGAAATTGTGCAACGAAACATTCGATTTTTAAAATCATTGGAAGCATTGGTTTTGGTAAAAGTAGAAACGAATAAGGCAAATCCTGCGGATGTGCTACAAGTACAATTAAAAATACAGGCTTTGGAAAATCAATTATTGATTTTAGAGAAACAGCGAGAAAAGCCTTTGGCGGACTTGAAACGAGTTTTGAACCGAACAGAAACAGGAGATATAAGTATTACGGATAGTTTAAGAATTTCTGTTTTGATGTATCAGAAAGATAGTTTATTGGCAGATATTCAAGCTAATCATCCGATGATGAAAATGTATGAATTACAGCAAGAAGTTTCTAAAAAAGCGATTGAAGTTAATGCTTTGAAAGACCAACCAACTTTTGGTGTTGGTTTGGATTATATCACTGTTATTGGTCGGAATGATGCTAATCCAACAGGTAATGGAAGAGATATTGTTCAACTGCGAGGAATGGTTAAAATTCCATTATACAAAGGTCAATACGAAGCGAAAAAACAAGAGGAATTAATCAAAATTCAAGCCTTAGAATTACAAAAAGAAAATACGGCTGACCAATTTATGGCAATTATTGAAAAGGCTTATGTCGATTATGAAGTAGCCAAGTTACAATTGGATTTATACCAAAAACAGGTAAAAACGACAAAAGCGGCTATTGATATTTTGACAGGTGCTTATAGTGTGGACGGACGAAAATTTGAGGAATTGCTACGCTTGGAAAAAGAATTAATTGACTATGATTTGATGATTTTGAAAGCAATTGTGAAAAGTCATCAAGCAAGAATTACAATAGAACGATTTATAACAAAATAATAATTTTCTAATTTTTAAAATTCATTGATAATGAAACAATTAAGTATGATTTTGGGCTTATGCCTATTATTTGCTTTTGGTTTTACAACCGAGGTACAAGCTAATGATAATCTACAAATAGTAGTTGCAACTGCTAAACAAAAGACAGTAACATTCAAGGTTTATGGCAATTGTGGAATGTGCAAACGCACAATTGAAAACTCATTAAATGATGTAAAAGGTGTCAAATCTGCTACATGGGATAGTGATAAAAAGATGATAACTGTAACCTACAATCCTAAGAAAATTGAACTAATGGACATCCATAAAAAAATTGCAGGAGTTGGGTATGATACAGATAAAGTGAAAGCAAAAGATGAAACTTATAATGGTTTACATGGCTGTTGTCAGTATGATAGACCCAAAGGAAAATAGGAAAGTATAAGAAAGTATAAGTAGTGTTTTCATAGAATTGTACGGGCAGCACTCTTGTTGCTGCCCCTTTATACATTTTTTAAACTAAAATATCAACGCTATGATTGATGCAAAAAAATTGGGATTGGCTTCGGGTATTTCATTCACAATACTATATGTAGGCTGTATTTTATTGATGTTAATAGTAGGCAAAAGTGGAACAACTTGGTTCTTTAATTCGCTCTTACATGGCTTAGATGTATCTACTATAAGTCGAATGAATGTGCCAATAATGAATACTTGTATTGGACTTGTTTTTACGTTTTTGTTGGCTTACGGAATGGGTTATTTAATGGGAACTATTTATAATCGGCTTAGTAAGGTTTGATGGTATATCATCTGTTT
>CAKZLT010000345.1 GCA_937127195.1 uncultured Saprospiraceae bacterium | reverse complement strand
ATCTCTCAGCCGAAGGCAGTCTCTTTTCTCTTCTTTTAAACTACTTCTTCGGCTTACGCTTCAACTTACCCAAATCAATCTTGCGCTGTCTGCGTTTTTCATGCGCTAAATTCACCTTCGTATTTTTCAATTTTTTCTGATGAAAAGCACCTTGCGAATCTCTAAGCGTTGTTCCCAACAGATAGCTTTTATCACCACCTTTTACAGGAATTTCAAATGGTAACTTCTCGTTAGAAATCTCCAAATCAACAGGCAAATCACGCAAAGGAATCAACTTTTTCATTAATGTCTCAACTCGCATTTGACACTCTTGCTCCAAGTCTGTAATAAAAGCAATCGAAACACCATCACGGTCAGCACGTCCCGTACGCCCGATTCTGTGAATGTAACTTTCGGGCGCTTCTGGCATATCAAAGTTGATAACATGCGTCACTTCCGAAATGTCAACACCACGCGCAATAATATCCGTTGCAACCAAATACTTGATTCCTCCATTGTGAAACTCTTGAATACTATTCATCCTAAAATTCTGCGATTTGTTAGAATGAATAACACTTACATCTTCTTCAAAATCCTCCAATAATCGCTCATAAAGCATATCAGCGAGCTTTTTTGTACTAATGAAAATTAGTACCCGCGTCATAGTTTCGTCGGATTTAAGCAAGTATTTGAGTAGATTGATTTTTGTATTAAAATTCGGAACATGATAAGCCGATTGTTGAATTTTATCCACAGGAGTTCCGCGAATTTCGATTTCAATCTTGTGCGGCGCATTAAAAAACGTTCCCAATAACGATTCTACATCATCGGTCATCGTAGCCGAGAATAACAGATTTTGACGACGCTCAGGCAATAAATCCAAAATATTAAGTAACTGAGCGCGAAAACCCAAATTCAACATTTCATCTACCTCATCAATCACCAATTTTTTGATGTGCTTAGCTTTTAGCGAGCGGCTATAAATCAAATCTAACAATCGCCCAGGCGTTGCCACCATCACATCGATTCCTTCACGAAGCTCCCTCTGTTGCGTCTTTATATTCGTTCCACCATAAGCACGACCAACTCTTATTGTCATGTATTTGGTGAGTTTTTCGACCTCTCCAGCAACCTGTTGCACCAATTCACGCGTCGGAACGATAATCAAAATATTAGTTTTAGCCTCTTTAGAGAACTTCAAACCTCGCAATAAAGGCAAAAGATATGCGAAAGTCTTTCCCGTTCCTGTCTGAGCAATTCCAACTACATCTCGACCAGACATAATAATAGGAAAAGCCTCCACTTGAATCGGAGTTGGGTGAATATATTCTAAATCATCAATTGCATTTAAAAGCAACTTATTTAAATTCAAATCTCTAAAAGTCATTATTTATCTATTTTTTTTTGACACGCGCTGCAAAGGTACGATTATTTGTTATTTGTTGTCTTTTTATTCTTTTTGAAAAAATAGAAAAGAGCATTTAACAAAAATCTACCATTTTTTAAAACCGATTGAGTAAGGATTAAGTAAGTAAACAAAAGTTTTCACGTATTGATTTCAGACCAAAACGGTCTCATTTTCTAAGTTAGGGAGTAGAAAAAAAATAACCTACCCAATCTAGCTTGTTATTTTCCATTTTAAAAAACATAACGTTACAATATCGGGTAGCTTATTTATTTCCTACTCCCTTATTAAAACTCTTTTCTTAATTATCTCAGGTATTGATTATTATATTAATCAACTTCTCATTGATACCACTTTTATTATAACCTTTATTGATAAAAAACACTCAGGGTAATAGCTTTTTTAAAGATAATCTATCTAGCATAAATCATGTACTTGCTATTATAAGTGTTGTATAAAAGTATTGATTTGTTATGAACAATACTCTCAACTAATATATTGTCCAGATTGCCATGTAATTGACTTGGAAAGTAAAAGATAGAAAGAACTTAAGTTTTTTAGAACACATATCAGAATATTGAATTGTAATTCTAAGTACATGAGCAAACCAATAGTAGTGAACATAATTTGGTATATATCCAAGAGCATTTTTATTATAAATATGGAAAATTCACTTCTAATTACAAACACTAACTACCGTTTCCTGAATATCTTCCACCGAAATATCTAAGTGAGATTCTTCATAAAAACATTCACCTTCCTTGATTAAAAGTACCTGAGGCGATTGATGATACTCTTGAAATTCCTCCGAAATGGCATTAGAGATATTTTTATATTTTAAAATATCAACCATAAAAGGGCGCACTTCATTCTCAGAAAAAGTCCAATCTTCTTCTAGTTTATACTTTGCCATCGCACTCATATTACAAGAAGTACTATGCTTAAAAATCAAGCAAGTCACCGTTTTAGATTGTAAAACAACTTCCTCAATCTGTTCTATTCGTTCTAAATTCGTCCAGTTCATTATTTATTTTTTTGAAGCGAGGTATAATGTAGTTTTTATGATAAAATGGCTATAACATCTCGCTTCTCCCAGTCGAAGGCGGTCTCGCTTCCCGCAGCCCAAAGGGCGGTCTCAAATATCAAATCTATCTAAATTCAATTTTTTAACAATATCAATTAGTTTGTATGCATATTTTTTATCCGTAGCATAACCTGCTTTTTTGAGTCCGTGTGCCCATTTTTCGTAATTTTTAGAGCCATATTTCTTTAAATGCTTATATCTTGGTCTCTGCAAAAACGTACTATGTGCACGATAACTTTCTCTATCACTTTTATAAACTCTAAAAAAGTCTTTGTGTGAATCATCCGTATAATTAGAACAATGCCCTTTTACACAATTAGTACTAAAACACTTAATTCCAAAATGATTGTTATTTCGAACCGCCAATTTACTATCACCAACATTACTTTCTAAAAGCCCTTGTGCTAGTGTAATGCTTGCAGGAACACCATATTTTTTCATTTCTTCAACAGCAATCGGAGAAAAGCGTTCAATATAATCACGGCATTTTTTCTTTTTAATAGCTACGACACTCGGACTAACTTTTAGGCGAACTGCCAATTGTGGATTTAGTATAAAACCCAAGTTAGAGTAAGTATTCGCGATATTAGCATCAGCAGCGGTTGGCATATTTCGGAGCAAATGCTCTGGTTCTTGTTTGAAAAAACTATCAGAAAAAGTCTCTTCTTTTTCGGTTTCTTTTAGAGGGTTTGACTCTAAAACCACCTCTTCTTTTGACCTAATCAAAGGTTCTGTTTCTGTTGATTCATCCGCTACCGTTTGAGCTTTGGGGTCAACAATCGTTGATTTTGGTGAAAATAAATTGACAGAAACATTAATGTTTTTTTGTAAAACGACGATTAATACAATAGCAACCGTAGCTATTTGTACCCATTTCAATTTGTATAAAGTATTCAATCTTTTCCAGTTTTGGACGGAAAAATGTTGTATTTTCCTGATATAATAATCCATTGTCGTTTTATTTAACTCTTTATTGAAACAATTTGTTTCAAATGTAATGCTTTTTATTTTGAAATATTCTTTTTAGGAAAATTATCCTAAGGATTTAGACTGTTTCTCTTTTTGAGCTATTAGAACATGTTTGGAATAAAAAGGAGTAAAAATTAATAAAAAGACAATCGGAATGC
>CAKZLT010000344.1 GCA_937127195.1 uncultured Saprospiraceae bacterium | reverse complement strand
GCTAATCCTGTAAATGAACTACCTGCCTGCCAACCTACGGTTGCTGTTCCTGTAATTCTGTATTCATAAGAACCAGAACCGCCAGTAACTGTTGCCGAAATTGTACCATCATTCACACTACAATCACTTGGGTTGGATGAAGTTACATTCGTAATACTTGGCGCAGTTGGCGCAGAAAGTACTACTGGATTACTGGCATAAGTCACTTCACATTGAGTAGTTGTGTATCTTACTCGAACGTTGTAAGTTCCTGCCGCTAATCCTGTAAACTCATTAGATGCTTGCCACGTTCCACCACCATTAACCGGATATTCTAATGTTCCCGAACTTCCTGAGGCAGTAACGGTAATAGTACCATCATCTGTTCCACAACCTGCTGGATTAGCTGAAGCGACATTAGTAATCGTTGGAGTGACTGGTGCAGTCAAAGTAACACTCTTCGCGCTTGAGATACAAGTAGAACCTGCATTTCTGACTTTAGTTTGATACGTTCCTCCTCCAAGATTAATGAATAAATTAGATGATTGCCATGTTCCGCCATTATCTATACTATATTCATAAGGAGATGAACCGCCTGTCGGAGTAATACTAATCGTACCATCACTTACACCACAATCACTTGGATTTGTTGTTGTTGGATTACCAGAAATACTTGGTGCTGTTGGTGCTACTAATACAACTGGATTAGAACCATAAGTAGCTACACAGGCACTTGCTCCTGTATATCTTACTTGAATAGTATAATTACCAGCAGCCAAACCAGAAAAAATATTACTGTTTGACCAATTAGTACCATTATCAACACTATACTCTAATGCCGAAGCTCCAGAAGCTGTGATTGTAATTGTACCATTATTAACACCACAGTCTGTTGGGTCAACTTTAGCTACACTCGAAATCGTTGGTGTAGTTGGAGTATTTAATGTAATTGGAACAGGGCCAGCTTCACAAGCTGTTTGTGATGCAACTCTTACCTTGATTTGGTAAGTTCCTCCTGCTACACTATTAAATACATTACCACTTTGCCAACTTGAACCATTATCTTTACTATACTCTAAACTCGCTCCACCCGTTACTGATGCAGAAACAGTAATTGTTCCATCACTAACACCACAATTTGTTGGGTCGGTTTTGCTTACATTAGAAATAATTGGTGATGCAGGAGAAGATAAAACAACTGGATTAGAAATAAAACTAGCTGTACAAGTTGTATTTCCTACATATCTAATTTTAACGGTATAAGAACCTGGCGCTAAACTAGAAAAAGTGTTAGAATTTTGGTAAGAACTACCATCATCAATACTATATTCTATATTAGTACCACTTCCTGTTGCCGTAATAACAATAGAACCATTACTTGTTCCACAATTAGTTGGGTTAGTAGGTGTAACTCCAGTGATTGTTGGAGAACAATCATCATCATCACAATCTATATCCCCATCATTATCATCATCTACACCATTATCACAGATTTCTGTACAAGTCTGAACATTTACATCAAGACAAGTCTGCGTTCCTGTACAACTTGCATTAGAAGGAGTTACACAAACTTCTTTACTATTACCAACTGTTGCATTCGTCCAGTTAATAACAATTGTATTCGTACCTTGTCCTGATGTAATAATTGCACCAGTTGGAACAGTCCAAGTATAAGTAGTAGCGCCTGATGTTGCAGGAACACTAAATTGATCTACCGTCTCATAAGTACAAACGTCGATTATACAACCTGCTACTTTAATAACACCTGCATTAGCTGTCAAACCAACAGCATCTCTAACTACTACAGTATATGTACCAGAGGCTAAGTTAGCAACTGTAATGTCAGTACCACTAGCTGTTAAATTCGTATAAGGGTATGAAAAACCACCATCTAATGAAACATCATAATTAGGCGTTCCTTTTTCACTACTTTTTAATGAAACAGTAATAGAACCATCTGACACTCCACAAGCCGAAACGGGTGTTGCTAAAAGAGGCGTTACTCCTACATCTAAAGTTGTTGCTGAAAACAAGTCTAATTGACCATCTCCACTTCCCCCATAAGCATTTTGAGCTGCATTCATAGTTGAAAAGCCGCTATAAGTTGGGCCCGCGAATGTCATTTTTCCATTTCTAATATCTATATCATGATTGCTATCATTGCCACTTCCGCCATAAAAAGAACCAGAAGCTAATGTTCCATCTTCTCGTAAGACAGAAACAAACATATCCTTTCCACTTGATTTTGAAGATTGGAATGATGTTGCACTTACAACTCCTGGAAAGTTAGAGCTAGCCGTAGTACCTGAAACATAAACTAATCCATTTACGACTTGAACTGCAACAATGTCATCACGGCTGCTTCCTCCCAAAAATGTACTCCATGCAACAGTACCATTTGAGTTAAATTTTGTAACAACACCATCTTTGCTACCTCCATAACTCCCTTGTAATGGAGATCCCGAAGTTGGGTAGTTAGAACTAGAAGTTCGTCCACCTATATATACATTGCCTGACAAATCTACCGCAATACTAGGAACGTCATTATCTGCATCGTTACTCGTTCCACCATAATAAGTTGACCATATAACTGCGCCTGTTGAGGCATTTCTTTTTTGTATAAAAAAGTCCTTTCCTCCAGAAAGGCTTGACTGTACTGCATTTTGTGTTGGAAAATTAGAACTACTTGTGCGACCTACTACATAAACGTTACCATCATTATCAGCAACTACTTCAACCGCATCATCATCACCACTACCACCAACATAAGTTGACCACAATACACTACCACTTGCAGAAAACTTAGTAATAAAACCATCTTTGCTACCCGCTTTTGATGATTGTACTGCTGCTACTGTTGGAAAATCATTACTCCAAGTATATCCTGCTACATAGACGTTACCCAATCCATCTGTGTTTGCACGAAAAACTTCTTCATAATCAGTACCTCCTAAGTAAGTACTCCAAACCAAATTACCATTTGTTCCTACCTTAGTTACAATCGCATCACAACTACCTCCTCTTGAACTTTGGTAAGAGGTTGCATTTACTCCAGGGTAATCATTACTCTGTGTATTACCTGTATAATAAAGAGATTGGTCGCCTGGTGCAATTGCCAAACCACAAATCTTATTATCATTGCCAGTCCCACCAATGAATGTTGACCAAACTACTGAGCCATTTGCATCAACAGCCGTTAGTGTGTGGTCATCTCCACCAGCCTTTGATGTTTGATATGCTTCCGCCGTATTAGGAAAGTCGGAAGAACCTGTATATCCTAAATAATAGGAAGTTCCCGTTCCATCAAGGACAACGCTATAATGTTCATCAAAGCTTGTGCCTCCCCAATGAGATGCATAATCTTTGCTGTATTGAGCTTCTACAGTTGTTGCTGTCAATAGGAATATTCCTAAAAGCGGCAAAAGCCTTTTTAAAATGGGTTTCTCTAAAAGTTGATTGAACAATGAGTGGGTAGTGATAGTACTGTTCATTTTTTTATAGTTTGGTAGTAATATTTTTTCACTTGAATAAAGAGGAGAAGTATAGTTATGTAGCTTCTCTTGTAATAAGAAAAATGAAATTTTATTAGAATTGTGACTTGACTTATTATAAGAGTGTAATTTTTTGCTCATACTTTAATTTCTCGTCCGTTATTTTGAATTAGACTAAAATGCCTAAGAACACCTATTGCTTTGCAAAAGGCGTTCCCATTTGTTTTTTCTATTTTTTAATCCTTAAAATCACTAATGTCTTGACATAAGAAAGACAAAATAGTAATAAAAGTATTTTTATCTTTTACTTTTTAACTTCTTGCTATATTAACAATGGTTTCTATTTTTTTCAAAACCATAATAAAAGTCTTCATAATCAATCCATTTATGCTTCTTCATAAAGCCTTAAATTCTATAAATATTGCTTGATTTGAATTCATTTTATTCATAATAATAAGAAAAAATTAACTGTTCTATGTAACCTCATTTATTCATTTATTTGAATAGGTTTGATTACAAATTTCACTATATAAATATTGTATATTATTAGCTGTTTTGCGTTACTCTAACTTAGAGTAAAATGCAAAAATAATACCCAATCTAAATATATAGAGCTAAATTAAGAATATTCGTCACTTCTTTTTTTTCACAAAACAAAAAGGTTATCTAATTAATGTGACATCATTTTTATAGCATATTTTCTATTTTTTCATGAAAAAAATAGAAAATTAAAACCTCACCTATGCTAACAATGAAAGACATTAATCACGATAAACATAACTATCGAGAACTTAATATCTTTTTATTCATATTATAATTTTCTATACAAAAGCCTTCTACATATAAAATAAAAACAACTATAAATCAATTATATGTGAATCTCAACAACCATTTTTCACCATAAACGAAAGCAACATTTAGGCTTTACAAAAGCAATATGTTACATAGGTTTTGTGATATTTTTATGGCATTTTTTTTTAAAAAAAACTTATTATTTGTCTCTTTTAAAATCTTTTTTTTGAAAAAAACGCCATTTTTTTCCTTTTCTGTAATTTAAATCCAAAATCAACTGCTAATTTCCACCATTTTGAATTTGATTTTCTCCTTTGATTTGGTCACAGTCAGGGTCATCACAATCTATCAAACCATCACCATCATTATCGATTCCATCTGAGCAATTTTCAGGGCAATTTCCAACATCAAATAATATCATTGGACTATAAGTCATTACACACCCCGAAGCGTTTTTTACTCTAACCGTATATTGTCCACTTCGAAGGTTAGTAAACAAATTACTTGACTGCCATACTGGACTATTTAAAATACTGTAAGATAATACTCCTGACCCCGTAGCTGTTATTGTGATTTTACCATTTTGACCATTTCCAATACAAGTTGGTGCTTGGTTAGTTACTGCAGTTATAGTTGGTTGGCATTCGCTATCCGCGCAATCGGTATCACCGTCACCATCATCATCTACTCCATTACTACAATCTTCAACACCCCTAAATCCTGCATCAATATCTAATCTGTCAGCTCCTGCTACTAAAGTAAAATTGGCTGTTTGCCCATTATTAATATCAGCATCACTATCTATATTAGTGTTACTTCCTGCATTTTGAGGAACTCCAACATAATTGATACCTGATGTATTTGTGCTAGCATCAAAAACAATATAGTAATCTCCTGGTTCTACTCTAAATTCAAATGAACCTGAGGCATTCGTCGTTATAGATTCTTGCAATGCTCCTCCAACTTTATACAAAGAAACGGTTACACCTTCTATGCCTACTTCACCTCCTTCTTGAATACCATTACCATTTGCATCTGACCACACTTTGTTCCCAATCAATTGCATTGGCATAAATCCTGCGTCAACCGTTGGTACACTATCTCCATTGGCTATTAATAAAGCATCCGTTTGCAATGTATTTGGATCAATATCACTATCAACTTCATTATCATTTCCTTCATTTTTTGCAGTAACATCATAATTATATGGGTTACCAAATCCTACTCGATAGTTACCAGAAGGAATTGGTTTGAATTGATAATACCCATTTACATCTGTTATTGTACTTGACAAAGCAGAAGTTGGATCATCAGCATCATAAAGATAAACTGGCACCCCCGACAAAGGTGGTTCTCCTCCATCCTGAATACCATTTCTATTATCATCTCGCCAAACGTAATTTCCTATCATTGTACTCGGAGAACAACCTGACAAGGCTACTGTTTGTGTGTATTTGGCAGAACATCCCTTATTATCAGTATAATTCCAAATGTAAGTAGTTGTACTTGATATACTTGTCATTGTTGTATTTGGATCATTTGGATCGACCAAATTAGTGGTTGGAGTCCAAGTTCCTATTGTTCCATTAGGACCATTCAATGGCACAGGAAATCCTGCACAAGTTCCTGTTGTGACTTGGTTTTCGACCTCTGGATGTATGGTCACTTCTAGTGTGTCATAAGAATAACAGTTGTTCCCTTTTTCTACCCTTAATAAATATTTCCAGATAATTTCGTTACCTGTTGTATTTTCAAAATTAAATTGAACTGGAGTAGTAGCTACTGAACCCAATGCCGTCACATCCGAACCATCTACCCCCAACCATTCATAAGCATATCCTGTCATCGAAGCGGGGCCTACGGTAATACTATTTTGAGAACAAGTAGCTACCATCCTATCAAATGTATTATTCAATTCTGCGTCAAGCAAAAAGGATTCATCCTCGCTACAAGTACAAGTTGTTTCGGGTCTAATTACTGCCAACAAATCACAGGTTTTATCAGCAGGAGCTGTAATTTTTCCTGTTAATGTTACTGTTTGTAAAGCGGTAATAGCTATATTATGGGTTTTATTTCCAACCAAAATATCACCAACAGAATAGCGACCATCACCATCTGTATCTTCATATATTTCTACTGTAACTCCTGTTGATGCATCAACAGCAATTCCTGTCAAATTCGTTAAATCAACAGAGTAATCTAAAGTATGACTGCTTGCATTAATTGGAGTGACAATTGCACTATTCCATTCAATTTGATAAGCTGGTTTTTCGATAGTAACACTTCGAGTGGACTCCGAGGATATGACTCGAACATTACAATTACCAATACCACCGCAGATGGCAGGTTGAGAATTAAACGCTTGTACTGTTATGTCATATTCCCTACATTCTTGCGCTACATCATAGGCTTCTATATCTATAGTAAATTGAATGGTTGAACCTGAGCCTAATCCATCTTCCAAGTCAATATAAACGACTTGGCTGCCATTTTCTATTTCAATAGAAGGTGTTGTATTAACTGCATTATTAACTGGATTATAAGAATTAGCTACATAACGAACACCTTCTGGCAATATCAACCGAACAGAATCTCCAGCGCCGATTGGCTGACTAGCAGATGCCAAATCCATACTTATATCAATCGTAGATTGATCTTCATTACAAGCATTAAGTGCTACATCTTGCATAAAAATATTAGATGCAAATGATTGTGAAATACCATTTATATAGTGTCGAGGAGCTGGTGAAACTCTATAATTCACAAATCTACCACAGGCATCATAAGCAAAAGATAAAAACTTAGGTAAACTGCCAGATGTGTAATTACATTCTGTTTTTGCTTTAAATTTAACCCTTATAATATTATTACCTACATCTAGTGTACCTGCTAATCCATCATTTTTTAATGTATTATCTTCTTCTGAAATATTAATTGTATAAACATTTCCTATACTATTAATCGGGTCAGATATAGTTGTATAATTACTTGAAAGCGGATATTTTAATTGCATACTTCCTGCAACATATTTCATCTGTGGAGGTAAGCTCAACCAAAGATTAATATCAAATAAATATCCTAAATCTGCTGATGAAATATCTATTTCGTATTCAACTTCATCACACAAATCGCTTGTAGTTGCAGAAGTTGGACTCGAAATAACCATTCCCAGTTCCGAAATAACTGGTTCTATAAAAATCTTTTCACTAATATTACAAGTTGATTCATCTACAGTAGCAGGGTAGCCTTTACAATCCCAACCAGTAGAAATTAACATACTATCTTTAGAGCAGTTATTTGTTTGTAAACAAATTTCAAAAGTTCTCGCAGAATTATTTCCATTATTGACTGTACCAATTTGATAAAGTCCCAAAGCGGTTGGAGTAACTAACGTTCTATTATTATTATTAACTTCATAAAGTCCTTTAATAATTATTCCTCCTGAAAGGCTTTTGAAAGATAAAAATACATTATCAGCCACACCATTTCCAGCATTGACTATATCTAAATTATAACAGGTTTCTTCTTGTATCGCAACTCGGGTATTGGGGACTACTTGTATTGTTAGATTTGCTCCACCTGTATATCGAACATCAGTAATATCATCTCTTTCATACTTTTCGACAGGTTGACCATGTACTCTAATATCCGTTTTCATTTCAACTCTATGGTCAAAAAACTTATCATAAGTAAATGAAGCATTTGTACCACAATTGGCTTTTACTTCTGCAAATACTCTAGTATAAAAACCTTGATCTAAGCTAACTTTGTCATTATTATTAGCATCATACCAACCTTTATAATCAATAATCAATGTATCTCCTAGTGTTGTCAAATATGGATCAGTTGCATCAATATACACATCGTGCCTTTGATTAGGATGACTAACTATTAATGGATAATGAATTAAGCGGACACGTCCTGTATATTCTAAGTCATTTTTTTTAATAATCGTATATTTCTGAGGTTGGAATGGTGCACGAACCTCATAAGGAAAATAATCTGTGCTTGTTCTATTATTCCAGCTCACACCTAATCTAGCTCTATGATTAAAATCACTATATCCATTACTACACCCTGACATACTATATCGCGACCAGTATGAATTATGATAAAAAGCATAACCAATATGCTGCATCACAAAATCGACAGGATTACACTGATATTTAGTACCGCCATAAGGTTGGTCACTTACATAAAAATCAACTCCATAAATCTTAGGAACTATATTTCCTCCAATATTAGTTCTAGGCATATAAAGGACTTCTACCGTCATAGAATCTCCACTTTCATACCCCCAATTATTAGGTATTCCAGCACACCCCAGCGTTTTAAGGTTCTCTGGTGAAATATTAGTCACAATCGTTTGTCCATCTAAAAATTGCTGCAAAACATCACAACTATAAGTTGTACCTGTACTCACATCCCAAATTTTGATAGTTGCTCCTAATGGTAAAAAGTCCGTAATATCAGAAGGAACTCTAATATTCGCATAAGCATATTCCCAGTCGGGAAAAGTCGCACTCGTTTTGACTTCCCCTCTGAAAGTTACTCTAACAGTATCTCCAGGAATGATTCTATTCAAAACCAAAAGCGTCGTATCTAAGGTTTCGCCTGCTTCTGCAATTGTATTATTATTATTATCTCCTTGACCAAAGGTACGACGCTCGGGCTTCACTTCTTTGACAATCATTCCTTGATTACAAGGATTACAAGGGCATTCAAAAGTAATTGGTACAGTTTCTATTCTATCTGTAATATCTGGGCTTTCTATACAACCTCCACACAAGTCACCACTGAGATTAAAACCGATTTCTTCTTTGATAGGAACGCCCGAAAAGAAGCCGCAGCCAGCTTCTGCACAATCAATCTGGTATTTTAAATTAAATTTGGAATTAGCACTTTGCCAAAATCCCGATGGTAGTTTTCCTTTCAGTCGGATAATCAATGTATCTTGATTAGTCGTTTGGGTATATTTGACAACACTCGGTGACCAAGTATCTCCATTATCATCTTCAAATACCCAATCCGTAGTTGCCAAATCTCCATCTGTTCCTACCCAACGTACTCCCTTCGGAAAAATATATTTATACTCTTGATAGCAATCTTCACAATCAAAATTTATATTATGCCTACTATTATTAGTCGCTGTTCCCGCATTACTATCTTTTCGATAGGCATTTGTACTTAGATTACGCTGTCCCTGAAAAGTAAGAGTTTCTATATCTCCATCGTAGCTTGTTCCCTCTGCTCCTATTCCTCTAGTATAATAATAATAGTGTAAAGAGTATGTTCTCAAATAATCTCTATCATAGGTGAATTGACGACAACCATCTGAATAAACTACACTTGTCCAGTTATCCGCTCTTGTTGTCTCATTTCGATAACCAAATATTGCTCTACGATAGTCATACTCTATTCTTGTACGTTCATTTCTATTAATATCGCCACAATTACAACCAACTTTATAACCATATCTAACAAATAAAGTATCTCCAGGCATCAAAAACACCCGTTCGTCTGTATCGTAACTCGCCCGTGTAATAGGTGCAATATTTGTCAATTCATCTAGACAGGTAGAGTTTGGATAAGGATACTCTCGAACAAAATCAATTGGTAATTTAAAGTAAGGTCCATTTCTAGAACTGGTTGAAAACTGAATAGACGCTGTATCAAGGAGTGTTCCTCCTCGCCCATTATTATCCCAATTGGTTACAATTGAAAACATTAAATCAGTCATCGCTTCACCTCCTGTATTTGTAATATAAAACCCATGCTCTAATAAAGTATCTCCTCGACAAGTTGGAGAGTTCTTACCAAAATCTTGGATAAAACCAATTACCATTTCTGGACGAACAAAACCAAATCGAACACCTTGAAGGTTTCTTGAACTCTCACAAGCATCAGCCGATTGACAGCGATACTGAATACCGCGATGAAGGTCAGGAGAAGTCAAAGAACAGTTCTCTACATACCAATTTTCGCATATATCTATACTCTCATTAAACTGTAATTTATCTAAATTATTCGCTTCTGCTCCTGGTCCTGTATAAGGTATAGCGTTTGCAATCATTCCTGAATTGATTTGAAAAAAGGTCGTATCTCCTGATACTCTCGAAATCGGAATCGATCCATATCCTACAATTGTTAGGGAATCTAATCGTAAATGAGGATGGTCTAATAACCAATATTCAAAAGTAGATAAACCACCATTTCCACCATTAACGACTGTTACACAAATCGTCTCCGAATTATATTTACCCGCATTAACAGGAGGTGGATTTATAGAAGCCGTTCCATCTATTTTTGCTATTGACAAGGTTGGTTTTACAACTTCAAAAGCAGCCGAAGTATAATTCAAACTTCCATTTCCTCCATTGTAAGTTAAATCCATATCGAAAGTTGTATTAGCTGAACCCGTTGCATTCACAATTCCTTCACATAATACTTCTACATCAATCGAAAACTCAATAAAATTACCTTGCGCAATGCTCCCAAAAGAAAAAGAAGGTGTCGAAATATCCACCTCTGAAACACCTGTTCCAGTCAAAGAACCTCCAGTGTAGTCAAATCCTTGAGGTAGCACAAAAGATATATTATTATTAGACAAAGTCCCTCCTGAGGTGTTAGTAAGTTTTATTGTAATGGTACGTTCGCCACCACAAACAGAAAAACGATCTCCTCCTATCGTAGGAAAAGTCGCTTCAATAAAATAATCTTGAGCTTGAAGATGACTTCCCATCAGAGTCAAAAATAATATTAGTATTGCTCTTGTAGTTGTATTTTTCATTATTATAGATTTATGTTTATTTGTTTTTTGGTTAAAAACTTACAGTTTTTTCACCTCTTTTAAACCACAGAATAGTAAAAATATTGAATATTTCGCGATTCTTTAATTTTTTTGTAATTATTCAAAATAGGGAGGCTAGACCGCCAAAGCGAGATAGGGCATGAAGCAAGTAAAAGTGCTACAACACCTGCCTCACAACAGAGGCAAGTCTCGCTTCTAAATAGTTACAATTTTCTTATGAAGCATTCAAGTATTTTTTAATCTTAATACCTTTAAAAAACTCCAATATTTATAGTTGTTTCCATTGCGAATACTTTACATTCTTATTAATAAGTTACTTATCCGCAATAATATTATGACAATAAAAACTAGAAAGTGACATGGAATATCGTAATAAAATAATTAATAAGACAATGTTACCTTTAATAATAAACCCCGTCATATAACAAAAATACTGATTATAACGAATTGCAGTGACGCACCTAAAGGCGCTTATACTCTTTTAACCACAAAATTACTACAAACAGTGTC
>CAKZLT010000343.1 GCA_937127195.1 uncultured Saprospiraceae bacterium | reverse complement strand
CGGTGAAGGGGATACGCATTTGACCTTAAAGGAATTGGCTCCCGTAAGGTTAATTAAAAACAAGTTTTATGATGATATTCAAACCGCTTATGCTAAAGGAGCGTCCGTAGAGCAATTAAAAGAAGTTTTGGGAAGAGCTCGGGCCAAACAGGGAATGTTTGAAGGAGACATGGATGAAGGTGAACTTGAAATCGGCCAGGTAGCTGCCCTAATTCATGATATCAAACCTGCAGCTCAAATCATTGAAGATATGATGCTGGAGTTTGAGGAGGCAAAAAAAGACGTTTTGAATTTATAGTAAGAGGTGACTTAAACGCTAATGAGAAAGTCTTTATAGATGATTACGCTCATCACCCCTCAGAATTGAACGCGGCAATAGATGCAGCAAGGCAAATGTACCCGAATAACAAATTAACGGGGATTTTTCAACCGCATTTATATTCACGTACTAATGATTTTCAAGATGGCTTTGCGGCAGCTTTAGATGAATTGGATGAAATTTACTTACTAGACATCTACCCTGCTCGCGAATTACCAATGAAAGGCGTGACTTCGGAAATTATTTTTAATAAAATGAAAAATCCGAATAAAAAATTGGTGCAAAAAAGCGATTTATTGAATGAATTACAGTTAAATGATGTTGAAGTGCTGATGACACTCGGCGCGGGTGATATTGATAGGTTGGTGAAACCGATTAAGGAGGCGTTTCTCGCAGAGGGCGCAAGAGAAGCAGAGTAACGAGAGTTTTTCTTTTTTATAAAAAAAACACAGCGCAATAAGTAACAATAGACAAAAACAATGGCACAAAAAATACCAGCAAATGCAAAAAAAACCATAGAACGACTAGCTATATTAGGTAGCATTTTGTTTGTGATTGGTTTACTGATGACGGTGCGAGATTGGAAGTTGGGTAGTGCATTGGCAAAAGAAACGCATATTAATATCAAGCCCGTCAAAGGAAAAACCTATATAGTTGCTGAGGATATAAAAAAAATTATCCGCGACAGTACAGGGCAAGATATTGAGAATATCGTTTTGGGAAATCTGAACATTCGGTCAATTGAAGAAAAACTCAAATCAAATCCTTTTGTATTTGATGCCGAAGTTTACATTGATGCCCGAAACCATATATATATAGAAGTAGAGCAAAATGAGCCGATTTTGAGAATAATTGCCGAAACAGGTAATTATTATATTAGTAAAAGCGGTCAAAAAATACCTCAATCAAAGCGAGACGTGGCAAGAGTGCCTGTCGCTACGGGGAAGATTCCAAAATACCGAACAGGTTACTGGCTAAGCTCAGTCAATGATTTGACTACCTTATATAAGGTAGCAAATTACATTCATCAAGATGATTTTTTGCGTCCTTTGATTGAACAAATTGACATGGGTGATTATGGTAGTTTGACTTTAGTCCCAAAATTAGGGCATCACAACATCGAATTTGGAAACGATGAACGACTAGAAGAGAAATTTAGATATTTAAAAATATTCTATAAAGAAGCCTTGCCGCAACACGGTTGGGAAAAATATAAAACGATTAGCCTAAAATATCGTGGGCAAATAGTTGGAGTAAGATAAACGAATTAAAAAACGCAATACAAATAAAAACGTATTGATTATTTTGGTATCACAGAATAATCAACGCGTCATAAAAGCTTTATTATAGCTATTAATAATTAGCATCATGGATAAGAAAACGAACATTGTAGTAGCATTAGATGTAGGAACAACTAAGATATGCGCAGTTGCTGGTCGTAAAGATGAGCATGGCAAAGTCGAAGTCTTAGGACTTGGCAAAGTCGAATCTGTCGGCGTACTCCGTGGTGTTGTTTCTAATATTGAAAAAACAGTAACAGCTATTACAACCGCAACAAATGACGCAAAAAGACACGCAAATGTGGACTTTAATGCCGTTCATGTTGGTATAGCTGGACAACATATTAAGAGTTTGCAACATCGTGGTATTTTGACGCGAGATAGCATTCACACCGAAATTAGCCAACGAGATATTGATAAATTAGTCAATGATATGTATAGATTGGTTTTGCCTCCAGGAGACAAAATTATTCATGTCATTCCTCAGGAATATACTGTTGATAATGAGCAAGGTATCACAGACCCGATTGGTATGTCAGGCATCCGATTAGAAGCTAATTTCCATATTATTACAGGTCAAATCACGGCTTCAAAAAACATCTTTAAGTGTGTTGAAAAATCTGGTTTACAGGTCAAATCATTGACACTTGAACCTATTGCATCTTCGGCTGCTGTGCTAAGTGACGAAGAAATGGAAGCTGGTGTCGCTTTGGTTGACATAGGTGGCGGCACAACCGATTTAGCCATTTTTCATGAAGGCATTATTCGTCATACGGCAGTCATTCCTTTTGGTGGAAATGTAATTACCAAAGACATCAAAGAAGGTTGTACTGTTATGGATAGACAAGCAGAGCAATTAAAAGTAAAATTTGGTTCTGCATTAGCAGAAGAAGTATATGAAAATAGAGTAATTACGATTCCTGGTTTGAAAGGACGTGAACCAAAAGAGATTTCTGAAAAGAATTTAGCTAGAATTATTCAAGCAAGAATTCAAGAAATATTCGACCATGTTTATTGGGAAATTCGTCGTTCTGGCTACGAACGTAAGCTAGTTGGCGGTATTGTTTTGACTGGTGGAGGTTCACTTTTGCGTCACATTGACAAATTAGTTGCATATCATACAGGTATGACAACTCGTATCGGAACACCTGTTGAGCAATTGGCACATGGTTATTCGGAAGAGGTATCTAGTCCAATTTACTCAACAGCTATTGGTCTTTTGATGAAAGGTATCAATGAAATGGAGGCAAATCCAGTTTATACGCCTAAAGAAGAAGAAATTCCTGTTAAAAATAACGATGATACAACTTCTGATGACGATAAAAATGACGATAATACGCCTAGCAATAATATAAATGATTCCGATAGTAAAAAGGATCTTTGGTACAAAACCATGTTCCGCAAAACAAAAGAATGGTTCGAGGCTGAGCCAGACACTGATTTTTAATTAATAATTAGAAATTAATAATTAATAATTAATAATTAAGCTTTTAGTAATTGGCTGAAAAAAACCTAAAAAGGGCGTAATAAGAGCAATTATTAATTGATAATTATTAATTATTAATTATTAATTACTTTAGAATAAAAGAATTAATACCATGCAATTTAATATGACAAAAGGACAATCTGCGATCATCAAAGTCATTGGTGTAGGTGGTGGCGGTAGCAATGCCGTTAATAATATGTTTGAAAAAGGTATCGTAGGCGTTGATTTTGCAGTAATGAATACTGATAATCAAGCTTTAGACCTAAGTCCTGTAACAAATAAAATTCAATTAGGACCAACTTTGACAGAGGGTCGAGGTGCAGGAAATAAACCGACAATTGGTCGTGAAGCATCAATTGAGTCAGAAGAAGAAATCAAGACACTCTTCAATGATGATACTAAAATGGTATTTATCACGGCTGGAATGGGCGGTGGTACTGGTACTGGAGCTGCTCCTATTATTGCAAAAGTCGCGCGTGAGTTAGACATTTTGACGGTTGGAATTGTTACAATGCCATTTACTTTTGAAGGTCGCCGCCGTCAGAAGCAAGGCTACGAAGGTCTTGAAGAATTGAAAAAGAACGTAGATACGTTGATTATTATATCAAATGATAAATTACGCGAAATTCACGGTAATTTATCTTTGACTGCTGCTTTTTCGCAAGCAGATAATATTTTGACAACTGCTGCTAAGAGTATTGCCGAGATTATCACCGTTCCAGGTTATGTGAACGTGGATTTTGAGGATGTTAATACTGTTATGAAGGGTAGCGGTGTTGCCATTATGGGAACTGCAACAATGGAAGGTGAAGGTCGTGCAAGACGTGCTGTCGAAGCTGCTTTGTCTTCTCCCCTATTGGAAGATAACGAAATCAAAGGTGCTGAGCATGTTTTGGTCAATATCACATCTGGTTCTCAGGAAGTTACAATGGATGAAATCTTTGAGATTACAGAATTTGTACAAGAAGAAGCAGGTTATTCTGACTTGATTTGGGGTAATTGCTACGACGAAAAATTGGGAGAAAAACTAACAGTAACTGTTATTGCAACAGGTTTTGAGCGTTCTCGCGATAAGCAACCTGAAGTTGAAGAGAAGAAAGAAAAGATTTTTGTCTCTTTAGATGATAGCAATCATCGTCCAACTTCTCATCAAGAGCAACCAAAAACAAACTCTGGTTCTAAGTCTGTTACTTTTGAATTAGACGCTTCTAAGCATAAAGTATATTCTCCAAATAACCGTCAAGCTGTTCCTAAACCGAACGCAGAACCGATTAAAAGAGAGCGTGTAGTGCGATTGAATAATCCACATACTTTGAAAGAATTGGAAAACGAACCAGCTTACATTCGTAGAAAAGTACAATTAGATGATGTGCCACATTCTTCGGAATCTGCTTATTCTAATTGGACTTTGTCTGATGATGAGCAACCTCAATTGAGACGAGGCAACTCATTTTTACATGACAATGTAGATTAATTTTTTTGGTGATTAGTGATTGGTTAATCGGTAATTAGTCTATTCTATATCGCCTTTTATTAATTTGCTTTTTAGAATGTATTGCATGGTAAATGCCTTCAAAGATTGCTTTTGAGCGTCTTTGAAGGCATTTTTTTTATAAAAACTAAAACCTTTTCCTTTTTGGTTGTCGTTTTCTTTTAAAACCTATAACATCAAGTAATCTCTCAGCCGAAGGCAGTCTCT
>CAKZLT010000342.1 GCA_937127195.1 uncultured Saprospiraceae bacterium | reverse complement strand
AAAAGCGCCTTTAGGTGCGTCACCAAGTATTTTTAATGAGATTAACTATCACTGCAATCTGTTACAATCAGAAAAAAGTAAATATCAAAAGTACCTTTTAACTAGTCGTTCAACATAACTATTCAACTATCAATCAATATATTATGAAAAAATTAATATTTATAACCGTTATTGCTTGCGGCATTTTAGCTTGTGGAAATAACAGCGAGAGTTCTTCAACTGAATTAGGGAAATCAGTTTTTCAAACGAATTGCGTGGCTTGTCACTTAGCGAATGGGCAAGGTGGAGTCAATGGAGCAAAAAATTTGAGAGAATCTGCTTTAACGGTCAAACAGCGCGTAAATATCATCACAAATGGCTCAGAAGTCAATAGAACGATGGTTGCTTACAAGACTATTTTATCGCCAAAAGAAATTCAAGCGGTCGCAGAATATACGACTACTTTTAAAAAATAGAGATTGGTTATTGGTGATTAGGCGTTGATTAGCGGCTATGAAAAACCAATCACCAATCACCAATCACCAATCACCAGAAAAATGAAATCATATAAAGTCATTGGTTTAATGTCGGGGAGTTCCTTAGACGGAGTTGACTTGGCATATTGTGAATTTAGATTAAATGATGAAGCGATTGATTTCGATTTACTCATCGCAGAAACGATTCCTTTTGATGAAAAATGGATGGGACGTTTGCAACATTTACCAACTCAAAACGCACTGACTTTCGCCAAAACGCACGTTTATTTCGGGCATTATTTAGGCGAATTATTAAACGACTTTATAGAAAGATGCAAAATCGAGCCTGACTTCATCGCTTCGCATGGACACACTATTTTTCATGACCCTGACCGACGATTCACTACTCAAATAGGTGAAGGAGGCGCAATGGCTGCCATTACAAAAACAACCGTCATTAGCGATTTTCGGACGCAAGACATCGCGATTGACGGCGAAGGCACACCGATTGCCCCTGCTGCTGACCGTTATCTATTTTCGGAATATGATTTGATGATGAACATTGGAGGAATAGCTAATATTACTTGCAACGCTAAAGGAAAATATATTGCTTTTGATACCAGCGCAGCCAATCCAGTCTTGAATGTATTGGCGAGTTTCAAGGGCTTAGAGTATGATGAGAATGGAAACTTAGCAGCGCAAGGTAAGGTTATTCCTTCCATTTTGGAGCAGTTAGAAAGTATGGAATACTTCAAGCAATCTTACCCAAAATCTATTGCTAATAGTTGGGTTCGCGACCGTATTTTACCGATTTTTATTGAAAATGAAGCCTCAATAGAAGATAGGCTTCACACGGCAGTCGAACACATCGCAACGGAAACAGCCGTGGCAATTAAAGGTATTTTCACAAAAGAAAAATTACCTAAAAAAGAATATCAACTTTTGGTAACTGGCGGCGGCGCATTAAACGGCTTTTTAATAAAAAAAATACAAGAAAAACTAGTTCCTCTACGCGTAAAAGTAGAAGTTCCAGCACCCGAAATTATCGAATACAAAGAAGCTATTTTGATGGGATTGATGGGCGTTTTGAGAATGGAAGAGCGCGTCAATTGTTTTAGTTCGGTTACGGGAGCGCGTCGAAATACGATTGGTGGGGCGGTTTATTTGGGATAATCATTCCGATTTTTTATACTAAAAAAATAAACTCTTTATCATTAGACCTTGTTCTAAATTTGATATTAACTTAGTTTATTACTTTTACAATAATTCTTAGATATTAAACCTATAAGGTTTTGAAAACCTTATAGGCTTGTTACAATTTTCAATAAAAAAATAATGGCAGACCAACAACAACAGAATCAAATCAATATTGAATTATCAGAAGAAATGGCAGAAGGTGTATTTGCTAATTTGGCAATGATTGGACACACCAACGAGGAATTTGTAGTGGATTTTATTCGTGTAATGCCCAATATGCCAAAAGCAAAAGTCAAATCAAGAGTAATTTTGACACCTCAACACGCTAAGAGATTGATGCGCGCATTGGTCGAAAATGTTCAACGATACGAAGCTCAAAACGGCACTATCAAAGACTCAAACGGCTCTGGAAACGGTGGTTTCCCAATGAATTTCAATACGCCGAAAGCACAGGCTTAGATACTTGATATTGGTTACTTGATATTAAATTTTGGCTATTTATTAAATACCAATAAACGACCAATATCAAGTAACTAATATCCAATAACCAACAATTCCTATTACCATGAAATCACAAAACTATCTTTTAATCTTATCTTTCCTCTTTTTGTTTTCGGCTGCACAAGCACAAGAAAACGAAGAAACAAATGAAGAATACACAGAAGAAGATGCTCCATTAAATACCTTTTTGAGGCTTTCAACCTCTTTGTTTATGGTCAATTCGAGTCCAGCAGAGATTGATTTTGCCTTTTGGGACGATGATTTGGTGGATAATGATAGTATTAGTGGTTCTCGCACAACGGATAATCTTTGGACTTATGGATTAAATTTTGGGTTAGGATTTTTGATAGAACCTGATTGGGTAATCAATATTGATACGCATTTGGGTTGGGGCAACAAAGGGCGTTTTTTTAATTATGTCGGACAATTCGGGCTAGGCAAAGAATTTAAGTTTGGAAGCGTCTATATTCAACCTAGCTTATCTTTAGGATACATTTACTCTAGCCTAAACCTTGGTGATTATGAAAGTGATACAAAAAATTATTTTCAAGTCAACGATTCATATATTTTTGATGATTTGTCGGTTCACCTCAAAAGTCGAGCAGCGACTATTAGTCCAGCCGTTTTCATAGAATATTCTATCAGGAGGGAGTTGTCTATTTTTGTGAAGGTTAGCATTAATTATACGTTTTGGGATACGCATTTCATTACTTTGGGTGGCGAAACCGACGAAGTAAATGCCGATGGAGAAACCATTTCAGCCAATGAACGAATTGATTTCACAGAGCGAAATAGACTTGTTTTTAATGTTAACAATCAACCTATTGTAGATAAAAAGAGTCCTTATTTTCATTATAATTTTAATAGTACACTAATACAAGTTGGGCTTTCTTTTGCTTTCAATATGCACGAAAGCCGTAATAGTGAGTATTATGATGAATAAAGGTTTCTTCTTACTATTCAGCATCATTTTTATAACTGCTCGTTTCAGAGTTAAGCGTTGCGTCTCTGAAATTTAAGCCATTTATCACGCCTGTCTGCCGCGACAAGGCAGGTCTTAGACTGTTTAAACGACACGTCTAAGACGTGACCAATATAGCATTTCAGAGACGCTATGCTTAACTCTGAAACGAGCGTTTATTTTTTAGACACTGCTAAACAGTAACGTTTTTTTTTATAAAAAAATGATAAAACAGAGTCTTTAACCAACCTTAACCTTTTAAAATAAAGAATAAAAATTTATGGACGATTTTATAAAAAAATTAAAACATCAACTTTCTCAGCCTTTGCCTGGCATTGAAGCACAAGCAAAAATGTCTAGTTTTCGCCGAAAAATGAAAGATTTTAATTATGCAATCCCCGAAATTCCAAAAAGAGAGGCAGCCGTAATGTGCTTACTTTTTCCTAAAAATAATCAATGGCACATTGCTTTAATAGAGCGCGCTGCTCACGAAAAAGATAAACATAGCGGTCAAATTAGTTTTCCAGGAGGAAAATATGAAGAAAGCGATAAAACGTACAAATATGCTGCATTAAGGGAAACGGAAGAAGAAATTGGTATTCCGATGAATGATATGACCGTTATTGGAAAGTTAACTCAATTATACATTCCTGTTAGTGATTATTTGGTGCATCCTTTTGTGGCGTATTGCTCCAAAGCACCCATTTTTACACCAGAAATTAATGAAGTCGCTCTCATTTTACAGCCTTCAATTGAACATTTGTTAAATCCGAATACCATTCAAGAGAAGACTTTTAATTCGCCTAATGGCTGGGAACTCAAAGACGTTTTGCATTATAGCGTAGAGGGTAAAATCGTTTGGGGCGCAACGTCTATGATTTTGAGTGAATTTTTGGCTGTTGTAGAAAACATCAACTAACTTTCTTTTTCAGCAAGTTTCTTTCGCAGTTCAGCTAATTCCACTTCAATTTTCTTGATTTGCTCTAGGTCATTGTATTCTTCACAGATTACAATACACAATTCGAGCATTTCGATTTCCATTTGTTCTTCGGACTTTCCACTCTGAACTTCCTTTAATTCACTCATAGCGTTTTTTTTAAAAACTATATTTTTTTATAAAAAAATTGAATCAACCAAAGTTACAAAAGAACATTTCAATAAACATCCTTTGAATCAAAAAAAACTTGCACTCAATGAAGAATGCAAGTTTTTTTTTAAAAAATACGCTATAAGAATCTCTTTTCTCTTAACCCAAAGGGCGGTCTAAAAACCCCTTTTCTAACTATACTTAATCAAAAGAATGATTTCCTTCTGATGCCATATCTACTAATTGCTTATATTCTTGTGGTGACAATTTATCTAAACAGTAATCAATTGGATTTACTTTCTTACCAAAACGAATTACCTCATAATGAAGGTGTGGTGCAGTAGAAGTTCCTGTTGTACCAACTAAACCAATTTTCTCTCCCTTCTTGATTTTCTGACCTTGTCTCACTAAACTTTTACTCATGTGCGCATACAACGTTTGATAACCATAACCGTGGTCAATCGTTACATTCAAGCCATAACCGCGTCTTGCATGCTGTACTCTAATTATTTTTCCGTTTCCTGTTGCGTATATTGGCGTTCCCGTTGGAGCTGTAAAGTCAATTCCTGTGTGCATCTTACGAACACGGTGAATCGGGTGAATTCTCCAGCCAAAACCAGAAAGCAAATGCATAGAACGCTTCAATTTGTCTTCTCTCACAGGCTTGATAGAAGGAATAGAAGCATACATTTTTTCTTTATTCTGTAACTGATTGACGATTGTATCTAAAGATTTGGATTGTAAAGCCAACTGAAATTTTAACTTATCCAGACGTTTAGAAGTCATAATCATCGATGCGCCTGTATTTTTATAAACCTCTAAATCTTTATATTTATTACGTCCTCCAACGCCACCTTCCCAGATACCTTTGTTGATTGGTGACATACCAAACATGTGTCGATAAACGCTTCCATCACGTTCATTTAGGTTACCTAATACTTTTTCGACCTTTGACAATTCTTTATTAAAGCTTTCCAATTTGGCATTTGCTTGTTCTAATTCTCTTTTATAAACCTTTTCTTTCGGAGAATCTATAAAATTAAATGCCAAAACAACGATAAGAAAAGCCGTCATTAAAACCGCCGAACCTCGAAGAAACCACTTTAACGCTCTTTGCGAAAGTGATACTTCTACTTTCTCATATCGAAGTGTTTGCTTATTATATACAAAATTTTCTTTCATTATAATTTTGGTTTAATCAAAATGGCTAATTTTGAACTTTGAAACCAGATGTTCTTTCTAATTTTTTTTTATCATTTTATAAATTCATAAAAAACGAATTTGTTTATAGGTTAGTTTTTCTGACCTTTGATAAAACTTTTAAAAAAGAACCGAACTTTTGTTGCTAAAAAATGCGTTTTTATTTTAAATTTCCTATTCAAAGGTAAAATAGGTCTTGTAAATACCAAAATTATATGGTCATATTTTAATCATATAAAATTAAATTACATATATAAAAGCCATTTAAAGCGATAATTTCACATTCGTTAAGATAACATTAACATAAATTTTGTATCAATTATTATGAAATCAAGCATCATCCGCCAAAAATTCTTGAATTTTTTCGCTTCTAAGGAGCATAAAATTGTCCCGTCGGCACCGTTAGTGAATAAAGATGACCCTTCTTTGATGTTTATCAATGCAGGTATGAATCCATTCAAAGACTATTTTTTGGGTAATAAAGTCGCCACCGATGTTCGTGTTACTGATACTCAAAAATGTTTGCGTGTATCTGGTAAACACAACGATTTGGAAGAAGTCGGTGCGGATGGCTATCATCACACTCTATTTGAGATGCTTGGCAATTGGTCTTTTGGAGATTACTTCAAAGAAGAAGCTATTGCTTGGGGCTGGGAATTATTAACCGAAGAGTTCAAAATTCCGAAGGATAGATTATATATCACTTATTTTGGTGGAGATGCCGAAGACAAGCTCGGTGCTGATACCGAAGCAGTTGACTTCTGGAAAGAATGGGTTTCCGCAGATAGAATCATTCCTTGTGGTAAGAAAGATAACTTCTGGGAAATGGGTGAAACTGGTCCTTGTGGTCCTTGCTCCGAGATTCATGTCGATTTGAGAAGCGACGAAGACCGCGCGAAAGTTGATGGCAAATCGTTAGTCAATCTTGACCATCCTGAAGTTATCGAAATTTGGAACTTGGTATTCATTCAGTTTGAACGTAAAGCTGACCGTTCTTTAGTCAACCTTCCATCAAAACATATTGATACAGGAATGGGCTTTGAGCGTATTGTAATGGCTTTACAAGGCAAGACGAGTAGTTACGATACCGATTTATTTGAGCCATTGATTTCATTTTTAGAAAAGAAAACAGGACTCAAATATGAAGGAAGCTACGACGCTGCTGCCAAAAAAGATATGGCATTCAGGGTATTAGTTGACCACATTAGAGCTGTAAGTTTTGCAATTGCTGATGGTCAATTATTGAGTAATACAGGCGCAGGTTACGTTATTCGACGTATTTTGAGGCGTGCGGTTCGTTATTATTATAGCTTTTTGGATGTAAAAACGCCATTGCTTTTTGAAATGATGGAAGTTTTAGCTGACCAATTCAAAACGGTATTTCCAGAGTTGGACGCACAACGTACCATGATTGGACGCATGATAAAAAGCGAAGAAGAAGCCTTTTTGAAAACGCTTGGTAATGGTATTGATAAGCTAAATGACTTGATGAAAAAAGAAGCGGCAACCAAACAAATTGGAGGTCAAGCTGCTTTTGAATTATATGATACTTTTGGTTTTCCGTTTGATTTGACTACTTTGATTGCTGGTGAAAATGGCTTTGAAGTGGATGAAAAAGGCTTTGAAAAAGCTTTGGACGAACAGAAAAAACGCTCTAGAGCGGATGCTGTAAAAGTCGTTGGAGATTGGAATGTCTTATCTGATGAGCCTACGGTTACTTTCGTTGGTTATGATGATTTGGTGGTCGAGTCTGCTCAAGTTATCAAATACAGAACCGTTAAAGTCAAAAAGAAAGACCAATATCAAATCGTTTTGAACACAACACCTTTCTATGCAGAAAGTGGTGGACAACGTGGAGATTCTGGTTTATTGACTTTTGGAGAAGAGAAAATTTCTGTGCTTGACACACAAAAGGAAAATGATTTAATTATTCATATTGTAAAAAAATTACCTGCTAACCTGCAAGCAACTGTGAAAGCAGAGGTCAATCGTGGAAAACGTGAAGCAACTTCCAAAAATCACACAGCGGTACACTTGATGCACGCAGCTTTGCATGAAATATTAGGCACACACGCTTTGCAAAAAGGGCAGGATTTGGATGATAAAAAATTACGCTTTGATTTTTCTCATTTTTCTAAAGTAACCAATGAAGAATTGGCAACGGTTGAAAAAATGGTTAATCAAAAAATTCGTGCTAATATTCCATTAGAAGAAAATCGTTATATGCCAATCGAAGAAGCAAAAGCTTCTGGTGCATTGATGCTTTTTGGAGAAAAGTATGGCGAGGAAGTTCGTATGATTACCTTTGATAGTGATTTCTCTAGAGAGTTGTGTGGAGGAACACACGTTGCTGCAACTGGAAATATTGGTTCATTCAAAATCATTTCTGAGAGTTCTGTCGCGGCGGGTGTTCGACGTATTGAAGCGGTTACGGGTGATGCAGCAGAGGCTTATTTGAATAAAGAATTGGCTGAACTAAATGCAGTTAGGGCTTTATTTAAAAATCCTAAAAAAGTCGCTCAATCCGTAGAAAAACTACAAGAGGAGAACAAATCGCTGAAAAAGCAGCTAGAGAAGTTAGATGTTTTGCAAGCACAAATGGCAAAAGCAACGCTTGACTCAAATGCTGTTACGATTAATGGTGTCAAATTCGTAAGTGGTCGCGTGGAAGTTGACTCTACTGACGCTATCAAAACGATGGCGTTCAATTATCGCAAATCAGGCGAAAGCATTTTCTTTATCGTAGGTGGTGAAGTGAAAGGCAAAGCTAATTTGACGATTGGTTTGAGCGATGACTTGATTGAAAAAGGTATGCACGCTGGCAAACTTATCCGCGAACTAGCCAAAGAAATAAAAGGTGGTGGCGGCGGTCAACCGTTCTTTGCAAGTGCTGGCGGTAAAGATGCTTCTGGTGTCGAACGCGCAATTGAGAAGGCTAAGGCGATGCTTTAAGCGATAGAAAAGAGATAAAAGACCGCTTTGCTTAGAGAAAAGAGACGCTTTTATAATGTCCTTTTTAATGATGCGAAACAATCAACATTCATATATTAGAACGAGAGCGTTTATCTTAAGATAAACGCTCTCATTATTTCTTTTACTTTTTTATAAAAAAGAAAAATGAATCAACAGAAACAATCAATTTTATACCTAGAAATCATCTGGTGGATTATTACAGCAATTGTCGTTTACTTTGTAATGAATCCCATTTGGAGTGCCGTCGAAGGTTTCGAATATCAATGGATTAATGTATTTTTTATTGTTATTTTGATTACCTATGCGCGCCATATTTTCCTGCTGAAATATACTTTCTTGGCGTTTACTTCTACTCGTTTCCGAATAGGAATGATTTTTCTTTCTTTACCATTAGTATTCTTTATTATTCAAATGTTCTTCGACTTTCAGACTTATTTGGATAATGGTGGAAATGGTGAATTATTTAATAACCTAAAAATCTCAATGACTCAAATAGAACAAGGAAATTTATTACAATATATTCATACAGAAATGTCATTCTTTGGAATTGGAGCAGCAATAACGGGACTTTTGTTGCCTCTTAGAATGATGCTTTCTATTTGGAGAGAAAAGAATGAAGAATCTATTTAAGGGAGTAGGAAAAAAATAATGTACCCAATCTAGCTTTTTCTTTTCCATTTTAAAAAACATAAAAAATAGCTCC
>CAKZLT010000341.1 GCA_937127195.1 uncultured Saprospiraceae bacterium | reverse complement strand
CTTGGTGGTAGTCGAAATTTACCTTTTGAAACCGAAACAACTGATAATTTTGGATTAACTCCAACTATTCAAAATCATCTAACGGAGCTTCTAAAAACGGTCATTCTACCCAATACCCCTTTTGAAGTAGATAAGTGGTGGAGTGGTATTTTGGGCGTTGGAGTATCAAAAGAACCTATCATCCACAACGTTAACGAACACTTGACGGTCGCAGTCAGATTGGGCGGAATGGGTGTAGCAATTGGGTCTTTAGTTGGTGAAGCAGCCGCAAAAATGGTGACCTTTAATTAAGTAACATCTAAAAATCATATTACTTTTTTTTATTATTTTAAAATAGAAAACCATCAAAGCATTTAAAAATAATTACTTTAGTGTTTTATACTAAAGAGTGATAATATAATTTCTGTATTAATCACACATTCAAATAGTCAATTTAATAATGGAGGAACGTTCTAATAGTTTTTTTGAGAGTCTTATTTTTCCGCTCATATTCGTAGCGTTGATGTGGTTATTTGCCATCATTGACCACTTATTTGGGATAGATTCGTTCTGGTGGGGAACTTATCCTCGGAGTATTCAGGGGCTAAAAGGCATTCTTCTATCTCCGTTATTGCATAGTGGTTTTAGCCATTTGCTTTCCAATAGTGTTCCGTTTATGGTTTCGGGTACTTTCATTGTTTATTTTTTCAAAAATGTTTCATTCAAAGCTTTTGGCTGGATGTATCTTTTGACAGGTGTATTAGTTTGGATGTTTGCTCGAAACATCACAGATAGCGGTCATCCTGTTTATCATATAGGCGCGAGTGGCGTTGTCTATGCAATGGTTGCTTTTATTTTATTTAGTGGTTTTTTCGTTAGAAATCGCCTTTCTATCGTCCTTTCGTTGGTTATGGTTCTATTATATAGCGGAATGATTCAAGGCATTTTACCCAATCAAGAAGGTATTTCTTGGGAAAGTCATTTGATTGGTGCTGTCGTTGGTGCATTAGTCGCTTCTTTTTATAAAAAAGAAATAAAACTAGGACATCGTGCAGAAAATTGGGATGATGCACCTCCAACTCCCGAAGAACCAAAGTCTTTCTTTTTGGACAGAAGTACTTTTGAAAAAACAAAATATGAACGACATAATGAAGCAGAAGAAAATGAAAATGGCGTATAATTTGTATTTGCTTTGATAAGTTTCATACAATTAGTAACCCTATTTTTTCTGATTGTAACGTTTTGCTGTGACGCACCTAAAGGTGCTTTATACTCTTTTAATAAGTATTTTGTATAAAAAATTGAAAAATGCTTTATAACTCAAATCTCACTTTTTAGTAAAAAATTATTCAGAAGTGGAACATGAGACCACCCAAAAAGGCTGTGAGAAGCGAAATTATTATCGCGATTTTTAAGTTTTTCGCGCTTTATCTCAGTTCTGAATAGTGAGTAAAAAAATTACTAAATCATTTTATGTTGATAAATTTTTCCTTTTTAATTTCAACCCAAATTAATACTGTTCAATAATCTTTTTAAGGCAAAAAAACACATAATTTTTTTTTTTTTGATAAAGCGAAACATTTTATTTAGCAAAGCGTTTTTGATAAAAAATTAAGAATGTGTTTATTTGCACCATGTTTTTACTAAAAAAACATAAGTAATTATAAATCAAGATTTTAGAAATATTACATTTTACTACTAAATGTAAAAATATTAGCTTCAAAAGAAAAAAAGAAGCCTTTTCAATAAAAAAGTAGCCAGTACACTGGAAAAATATAAAAAATATTTCTATAATCTCTATGTAGGCTTGATGGCTGAGAGCTATCAGTTATTTTTTTAATAAAAAAGTTTAAAAACGAATTATGTATTGGACACTTGACTTAGCTTCGCATTTGGAAGAAGCTCCTTGGCCAGCAACAAGAGATGAACTAATTGATTACGCTATCCGTTCTGGATCGCCTGTCGATGTGATTGAAAATCTTCAACTATTAGAAGATGAAGGAGAACACTATGAAGGGATTGAGGACATCTGGCCAGATTATCCAACCACGGAAGACTACTTCTTTAATGAAGATGAGTATTAATATCTAATGGCATCTATTAATCGTCAGATGAATTCGACGATACACTTCCCTTTTGAATAAAGTATTAATAATATACTTTGAAGCATTTATAACTGTTGTGGTTATAAATGCTTTTTTTTATAAAAAACCTACTGAATTTGAGCTTTCTAATTCTACCTACATCTACTTTTGTTACTTTTTGGATATTCTTCATTATATAAAGGTTAATCTATCTTTTCATCAAAAAAATTATCCAATGAAAACATATTTGCTTTCGTTTTTTGTGCTTATCGGGATTTTAGGCGTTTCTAATTCGACGGTTGACATCTCAAAAAAAAGCTTTAAAGCACCTAAAGGCTATGTTTATATACCTTCTGGCAAAATGGCTGGAAAGTTTAATCTTACAGTTAATAGCTTTTTTATGTCTGACCACGAAGTAACCAACAAAGAATACAACGCTTTTTTGAGTGATTTGAAAAAACAGAATCGCTTGGAAGATTACGCAAAAGCACAGCGCACAACAACCAACTGGAAATCCGTAGAGAACTCTGCGCCAATGGAAAAGCTTTACCATTCGCATAAAAGCTATGCAAAATTTCCTGTTGTGAATATTTCAAAAGAAGCCGCTTGGTTATATTGTAAATGGAAAAACGAAAAATACAAAGACCATAAAAACTTTACGGTTAATTTTAGATTGCCCGTAGAATTTGAATGGGTTTATGCTGCACAAAGTGGCTCTGATGTTTCTTATGGCTGGGGCAAAAATGAACTTAAAAACAAAAAAGGACAGTATTATGCAAATTTTGAGCATAATGATAAAAAAGAAGGATTATTGATGGCTGGCTCTAAATCTTATGCTGCTAATGGCTTTGGTTTATATAATATGTCTGGAAATGTAGCTGAATTCACATCTTCGTTAAAAACGATAAAAGGAGGAAGCTGGATAGATAAACTAGAAGCTTTAGAGATACACCAGAAGAATGATTATGAAGAAACGGGTTCTCCTTATGTTGGTTTCCGTCCTGTGATTACGGTAATGATGAAGAAAAAGTAGTTTTTTATAAAAATCAGAAATTACGGTCTAGAAACACGAAAGCCACTTACAACGCTGTAAGTGGCTTTTATTTAATGGTGGTACCTCCAGGAATCGAACCAGGGACACCAGGATTTTCAGTCCTGTGCTCTACCAACTGAGCTAAGGTACCATTAAATTTGTGTGCATTTCCGTCGAAAGCGATGCAAAGATACAAACTATTTTTTACTGAGCAAGTTTTTATGTTAAATTTTTTAATTTTTTTTAATTCAACATTTATTTTGCTTCTTACGTTCTTAACTTGAGGTGATGATAAGTCCTTACCATTGGAGTTAATTTTGTTAACTTTTAAATAATGACTGAACCAACAATGACTTTTAAGACGTTATTCGTCTAAAAAACAAGGTTTAATATTTTGATTGGTATAATATTCGTAATATTATTAATGTCTATTGAATAAAATAAGATTTTATATACTTAGACTTTGATTAATTGATAATTATGCTTTTCTTTAAAAACCATAAGATTTTTTATAAAAAAACTACTTTTTTTAAAATCATAAGTAACCAAGCGAAAATTAATAAAGATTAAAAGTGATGTAACACCTTAATTATTAAAGGTTATTCTATCATTCAGTCAATCGCTAATTCTGTCATTGTACTTATAGCGTTTTTTTTATAATAATTGATTGCACACACAAGAGAACACATTTAAGAATTTTTAAAATAAAGAACAATATGAAGTTCAAACATTTCATTTTCATACCTGCTTTGGCATTAATCTTTTTGGTAAGTGCAAATTTACCTCAAGATAATGCGAAAAAAGAACAAGTACTAATTGAAACCATTTTAGCTTACATTAGACAATTACATTTTCAGCCTCAGGGTGTCAATGACCAGTTTTCAGAACGCGTTTATGACCTTCATATCAATAGAATGGATGGAACAAAACGTTTTTATACCAAGAAAGATATTGAAAAACTAGAAAAATATCGTCTAGGAATAGATGAACAATCTTCTATGGCTTCTTACGAGTTTTTTGATTTGTCTGTCAAGTTATGGGAACAGCGTTTAAGAGAAGTAAACGAATACTATGAAGACATCTTGAGCGAACCGATGAACTTCACTAAAAAAGAAGATTATGAAACGTCCGCAGATAAAAGAGAATATGCAAAGAATAGTCGCAAGTTAAAAGATGTCTGGAGAAAATCTTTGAAGTACCAAGTAATGTCTAGATTGACTACTATGCTTGATGCAGAAGAGAAAAAAGGTGACGATGAAGAAAAAATTGGTTATGATGAGTTAGAGAAAAAAGCGCGTGCGAAGGTTTTGAAAACGCATAAAGACTTATTTCACCGTTTGACTCGTATGGATAGAACGAAGCATTTGAGTAGTTATATTAATTCTATCTCTAGTGCTAGCGATCCACATACCAACTATTTTGCACCTAAGGATAAGCAAGATTTTGATATTAGCATTTCTGGTCGCCTAGAAGGCATCGGAGCGCGATTGATGGAAGAAGGCATTTATATCAAAGTCACTGAAATTGTACCTGGTTCTCCTTCATGGAAGCAAGGCGACTTGAAAGCGGGTGATTTGATTTTGGCGGTTGCACAGGGCGATAAAGATGCCGTTGATGTGGTAGATATGCCGATTGATGACGCGGTTCAGATGATTAGAGGTAAGAAAGGAACTAAAGTAAACTTGACGGTTAAGAAGGTAGATGGAACGAAACAAATTATACCAATTATTCGTGATGTCGTCGTAACGGAAGAAGGTTATGCGAAGTCTTCTATCTTGATGGATGATGATTTTCCAGGTATGAAAATTGGTTTTATTCATTTACCAAAATTCTATACGGATTTTACAGGAACTGGCGGTCGTACTTGTTCTGAAGATGTAAAAAAAGAAGTTATCAAATTGAAAAAAGAAGCCGTAGATGGTATCGTGATTGACTTGCGTTTCAATGGCGGAGGTTCTTTACAGGATGTTGTTGATATGTCTGGTCTTTTTGTAAAAGAAGGTCCAATGGTACAAGTAAAATCTCGTGGCAATAAACCTTATACTTATGATGATGATGATGTAAATGTCCTTTACAAAGGTCCTTTGATGATTATGGTCAATGAATATAGCGCGTCTGCTTCTGAAATCATGGCGGCTGCATTGCAGGATTATGGTAGAGCTGTGATTGTAGGTAGTGAGCATACTTTCGGAAAAGGAACTGTTCAACGTTTCTTTGATTTGGATAGAATTATAACGGAAGAAAACGTGAAACCTTTAGGTTCTATCAAAATGACTATTCAGAAGTTTTATAGAGTAAACGGCACAACGACTCAGTTGCAAGGAGTTAAGTCTGATATTGTTCTTCCTAATGTTTATAAATACATTGAAGTAGGTGAAAAAGAAGAAGAATATCCATTAGAATGGGATAAAATTGATGCGGTTGAGTATGATCGTTGGAATAGTTATTTCGACTA
>CAKZLT010000340.1 GCA_937127195.1 uncultured Saprospiraceae bacterium | reverse complement strand
TTTTTGAGTTAATTTTTCTATTACCTTTTGTAATATAAAAAAGTTCAAATCACCATATTTAAATCGCCCTTTTCTACTCAATCTAGAACGTTGAACATCCTCCCAAACATCAGTTTGAAGGCTTTTTTTCATAAATAATTCATCGGTTATTTTTACCGAAAAATCATTGTTTTTTTCTTTTGAAAAAGAACTCAAATAAGCTTCACTCGTTTTGTCTTTTAGACGAACATATTGAATAATTGGAAAACTAGCAGGTAATCCAGACCGATGTGTCATTAAGTATCTCAATCGAAGGTTTTTAATTCTGGAACGTTTTCCTTTTGTTGTTTCATTACCTAAATAAACAGACAAACGGTCATTAATATCAGAAATCTTTTCTTCTTCATATAGCTTCATCAAGCCCATTGTTGTTGCAGCAACCTTTGTGATTGAAGCCAAATCATAAATATTTTCGTTGGTTACGGGCTTTTTTTTATCATAAGTAAAATGACCAAAAGATTGGTTAAAAATGATTTTACCTGATTTCGCTACTAAAATTTGGCAACCTGGAATCGCCTTTTTCCGAATGGCGCGCGCGACGACTTTTTGGATACCACTGTATAATCGTTCGCTATCTATATCCGCATTATCAGGAAGGGTATATTGAAGGCGAGTAATTGCGGTAGTCGTATCTCCTTGCCCATAAGGAAAAGCATCAGAAATATGAGTTGGCAATTGTCCTTGAGCTTTTATTCCTCCAAAAATAAGTTGAGCAGCAAGGTCTTCTGTTATTTGATTTTTTTCATAAATCTGTAAAATCGTTTGATTCGACTTTAGTTTTTTTAAATTAAATACACCACCAAAATTGATAATAATTACATTTGTTTTTTGATTGAGTTCGTCTATTTTTTTATAAAAACCATCTTCATAAAAATCATCTGTAATCGTTATAACTACTAATTTGAACTTTGTCAAATTGCTTATATTTTCATTTGAAAGTTCCGTTAAATATTCACTTGTTGGCGAAGCATAGCTCTGAACTCGCTCTTCAAATACCGAGAAATCAGACTTCCCTATATGAATTATTTTCATAGAATGAATAAAATCATTCGCAATAGGAATAAGTCGCTGTGGATTGGAAACAAGCGTCAAAGTAGCTTCAAAAAATTGCCTTCTGAGCAACGTGTCTAAACCTTCATCTACACCCAAAAAATTGGTCAAAGTATCACAAAGTTGTACAGGTTCAACCATCATTTGAGTGTAAGTGCGCGACATTTCCTCGTCTCTAATCGAAGCGATAGATAATAAACGGGGCGTTTTTAGAATGGACAAAGGCACTTCACAGACCGTTTGAATAATGTCGTTATCCATTGTATCTTGACCTGTTGCTCTGATTTCTTGGAGTAAATTATCCGTCCAAATCGGCATTAATTGCAATAGTTCTTGGCTTTCTTCATTGGTTGGCGAAGGTGTAGAATTACAACTAATAATAACAATTGAAGTAAAAATATATAAGAATTTCTTTAAAGTTGATTTGTTCATTTAATATTATTTGGCTAGTTCATATAGAGTTTTTTTATTTGTCTTGGGGGAGTATATATATTATTCCGCATCGCTGAAAAACATTTAAATAGATAGCTTAAAAGGCTACTAATAAAAGAGTCTCTGTTCTCTTAGCGCATAGCGCGGTCTTTTAGTCTCTGTTCTAAATAGTTATTATCTTGGTATAATTCTTTGACCAAATCTAAGTCTATTTCCTCATTCAACTCAACAAAATATTTCATTTGCCATTTTTGTGTTTTCTTGGCTTGTTGACTTGTTGGAGTGTCCCAATTTGGATACACACGAAAGCCCCGTTTGCCATCTTTTTGAGGTGTTGATATGATGCCATATTCAATAAGAACCGATTTTGGAAAAATAAACTGCCCCATTTTATTTCCTTTAACAACATTGATAATGTAAAAGTCAACTTTGTCAGCTTCGCTATAAGGTTCAGTTATACCATTTTTATTTCTTTTCCAAAAAGTTACAAATTGCCCCTTTTTTTTAGGCGTAATTTTAGAGTTTCTACAAATGACTTTCATTCCATTTAACCTAAATTGGCAAGCCTTATACTCCTTTCCTTCGGCTTCAATGATTAAGTCTGTAATCTGAAAAGAACAATTATCGTAAATAATTGCTTTGATTTTTCTCAATTCGTCATTTAAATTCTTCAACTATTCTATTTTAGGCAGAAAAATTAATATCCTTTAAAAGTACTATTTTTTTCTTTTATACAACTCTTTATTAAAGACAATCAAAGATTCCGCTTAAAAAAACAAGGTTATTTATCATAAACAGTAATCTTTTTTTTGTTATTATTAATAAAAAGAGATACTGAACAGCTTAATAATCAAAGCCTTCATCTAGTTTGGCTATCAAAGTATGGTATTCCATTGCATCTGCAACAGTAGAATCTAATACTTTGTTTTTGAGTAGATCTATTATCTTCAGAATAGGAAGTT
>CAKZLT010000339.1 GCA_937127195.1 uncultured Saprospiraceae bacterium | reverse complement strand
GACATTCGCCAGAAGAAATGCGATTGCAATTGTATGGTACTTTGCATTGGATAAAGTCAGCACAAGAAAATAAGTTAGTTGTCGGTTCGCAGGCGCGTATCCTTTACGCAGATAGCGAAGGACGAATTAAGATTGCTCAAGCTTTTAATGATGCGATTAAGTCGGGTCGATTGAGTGGTTCAATCGTTTTGGGGCGCGACCATCACGACGTTTCGGGAACGGATTCGCCTTATCGCGAAACTTCTAATATCAAGGATGGTTCGATGTTCACGGCAGATATGGCAATTCATAATGTTATCGGCGATGGCTTTCGTGGCGCGACTTGGATTTCTATTCATAATGGCGGTGGCGTCGGTTGGGGAGAAGTGATGAATGGTGGTTTTGGAATGTTGATTGATGGCTCAGAAGATGCTGCTCGACGATTAGAATCTATGCTTTTTTGGGATGTAAATAATGGTATTTCTCGTCGCTCTTGGGCTAGAAATAAAGGTGCAATGTTTGCTATTCAGCGCGAAATGAAGCGTAACCCTAATTTGAAAGTCACTATTCCGAACTTGGTGGAAGATGTGAATTTAGATGAGATTATTGACAATTGACAATGCTTTTGTTAGTTGAAGTTACTTTTTTTAAAAAAAATAAAAAAAATGGAAATGAAATCATTTAATAATGAATTGGAGTTTAACGATAAAAAGATAATGATTAAGGTGATTTTAGAATCTTCTTTTTCAAAAGAAATAAGAATCTTATTGAAAGAAGGGCAAATAATGAAGGAACATAAAACGCCTTTTCCTATTGTCGTTCATATTTTGGAAGGAACAATTGACTTTGGTGTAAAAGGAGAAGTTCACACACTCAAAAAAGGTAGTATTCTTGGATTAGAAGGAAATGTTCCTCATGATTTGACAGCGAAAAAAGACAGCGTTGTACGATTAACCTTATCAAAATTGGATAAAGCAGAGCGAGTAGAAAAAGTGGCGGAAGGTTCTTCAAAATAATTTTTTTAAGATACGAATAATTTAACCTTATGAAAATAATTGAAACTAGGGAAGATGTGAGTATTTTAGTGGATACTTTCTATGCCAAAATAAGAAAAGATGAATTGCTAGGGAATATATTTAATAGCCATATTCCTGAAGATAAATGGGGAGAACATCTTCAAAAATTAACTGATTTTTGGGAAACTAATTTGTTTGGTATTCCTAAATTTAAAGGTAATCCATCTCAAAAACACATTGATGTAGATAGGAATTTAGAACATAGTATTGAAAAAAATCATTTTGACCATTGGTTAGAGCTTTGGTTTGAAACGGTTGATGAATTATATAATGGTTTACGAGCAGAAAGGGCGAAAGATGCTGCTCAAAGAATGGCGTTTGCTCAATTTATGGTTGTTTTAAATCATCGACCTAAATAGATTTTATAAAAAAAGATATGGAAAATATAATAGATACATTACAAGCGTTGACTTCTGAAGGAGGTGACGGAAATTTTTTCATTATTCATTTGAATGATGATTATTACATTCAGTTTACAGGACAAAAGGGTAGCCCAGATGTTTATTGTGAAGCGGTGAGTAATCATTTTTTGCAAGGAAAAGCCAAATTAACCGAAGCGCAAGAAGACGAAATGTATGAATTGGGTTGGAATGCGGATATGAATTATTCGAGAGAAGCAACAGTTTCTACAGCGGCTCATTTTGTGGAGTTGAGTGAATGGATTCAAGCAACAGCAACGGATGTTTACGGCATCGAAATCACAGTAGATACGGAGTTGACGATTGAGATTGAAGGGTGATTTTTTTAATAAAAAATCAAAATCGAATTCTAAATCGTGTTAGTTGTAAAGGCTAACACGATTTTTTTTGTCATAAAATTGCCAAGTTCTGGGCTATTTACGATTCTCCATTAATATATTCTATATTTTTGTGATAGAATATTTTAATATATAATAATTGGTCAATAAGGCGTTTATTCATTATTGAAGTGGCAAGAATATATTTATTACTGACAATTACTGATTTTTATGAAAACTATCTTTACAACAACATTTATTATAGTTGGGTTACTTTTGAGTAGCTTCACTATCCATTCTAAGCACGAACATCACGACTGTAAACATCATTTGGGAACACAATTAACTGTTGATGAAGACGAAGATATTAGTGGTTTATTGGCAAAAATTGATTTCTCTAAAGGTCTAGAAACTATCGTTATTGATGCTGGACATGGCGGAAAAGACTCTGGTTGCCATGGTCAAAAGAAGACTTACGAAAAACACATCACACTCAAAATAGCTCTCAAACTAGGCAAGTATATCGAAAAGGCTTACCCTGAAATGAAGGTCATTTATACCCGAAAAAAGGACGTTTTTATACCATTATTCGAACGCGCTCATCTGGCAAATAAGCACAAAGCGGACTTATTTATTTCGATACATTGTAATGCTGTTCCGAAGTTAACCACTAGAGGAAAAAAGGTGCAAGGCACAGAAACTTATGTCATGGGGTTACATACGACTAAGGAAAATTTGGATGTGGCAAAGCGTGAAAACGAGGTGATTTTATTAGAAAAAAACTATAAAAAGAACTACGACGGTTTTGATCCAAATTCTCCAGAAGGGCATATTATGCTGTCGATGTATCAAGATGCTTATCAGAATCAAAGCATTAATTTGGCTGGCAAAATTGACAAACAATTTAAAGTGCGAGCAAAGCGAATTAGTCGTGGAGTGAAACAAGCTGGATTCGTGGTACTTCGACAAACGACCATGCCGAGTGTGTTGATAGAAGCTGGTTTTTTGACGAATGTGAGCGAGGAAAAATTCTTAAAAACGAGTTATGGTCAAGACTTAATAGCTTCGGGTATTTATCGTGCATTCAAAGAATACAAAGAAGAAATTGACCCTATCAAAACAATTGGAGTCGCTAAGGGAAGCCCACAAGCCATGTCTGTTTCTGCACCCAAATTTGCGAAAGGTGTTATTTATAAAATTCAACTAGGAGCTTCTTCTAAATTGGTCAATCTGCAAAGTCAACCGTGGGCAAAAGTCAAACAAATCGAAGTTCAAAAAATAAAAGGTATCCATAAGTATTTGGTCGGTGAATATCCTAGTTACAAAGAAGTGTTAAAAGCTCAAAAGTATTGGAAAGGCAAAGGGTTTAAAGATGCTTTTGTGGTAGCTTACCAGGATGGAAAACGTATTTCGGTAGGAGAAGCTAAAAAATTGAAGGGGAATTAGAAGACGGTGAATGGCAGAGTCGTTAAGTTCTATTAATTCGAAAAAAATACTACATTTGCACCAAATAAAATTTGGAATGATATTTATAGATTTTTTTAAGGCAATCAAAGACCTATTTCGCAGTTTCTTTTTAAAATGAAAAAACTATTCGCCGCCTTCTGGCCCATAAAAGAAAACCCATGTAATGAAACCTTCTGAAAAAGTTTCAAAACGATGTTCAATACCCGCAGGAACAAAAATAACATCTCCCGCTTGATAGGTTTTCCTTTCTCCATCAAAAAAGAAAGTGCCTTCACCAGCAACTACAACATAAACTTCGTCACGAGTATGCGGTTGTTGTTTGTCCTTTCCTTGTGGCTGATACAATTCAACACTCAAAGAACCATGTTTAAACAATTCAACAAACTCGGTTGGTGCTTTTGATAATTGTGCTTTTGCTTCGGCTAATGGTACTATAAATTTCATGAAAAAAAATTTAAAACAATACAAAAATATTAGATGCAATTCAGTTTTTAGAGTGAATGTTGTTCGCCGAGATTTCCTCCAAGGTTTCGCGATAAGCATGGCTAAAGCCATTCAGTATTAAATCTCAGTACTTGTCAAAAAATCAAATAGTGCAACCTCCCCCATTTGTTTTTCAAAAATCATATAATCCACTTCTAAGTTTAAAACAGCTACTTTTTCGGCTGATATTTGACCGTTAAGTGAAAAGTTCGGTTGGTACTTTATTTTTGAAAAATCATATTGATGACGCTCTAAAGCCATTTTATCAACCTTTTCTAATAGAAGTTTAGTAAACTCTTTTTCTCCTTCTTCTGAAATTTCTAATGCTGGCACAAAATAGAAATCCCTTTGAGTGACACCTTCAACTATACTAATTTCAGCATTAAAACCTCTTCGCATTCCATCAAATTGAGCTGCACAGGAAAGGTTATTTTCAAAAAAACGATTGGTTATAATATATTCAGGCAAATCAGATTTTGCCCATAAATCAGTATCTTCTAACTGTTCTTTTACTGAATATTCTTCCTCAGTTGCGTAGTCTAAAACGAGTTGTTTGGCAGTATTCAAGTATAATTTTCCGCTTCCTGTCGAATAACCACCTTCGTTTTTGTTAGGAAAATGAAGCGTATTGTTTAGCTCATTCGTCAATAATTCTTCAACATTACTTACGGGCGGACTTGACCAATTTTGACCATCTACTAAGATTTGTATCATTACAGAATCTGTATTTACATCCCAAAAAATTGTAACATTTTTATCTTTTTGGATTAAATCGCATAATTCCCTTTTAAGTAATTTTTGTTTTTCTTCTGGGCTTTTCTCTTCTTTGTCTGGTCTTGAAAAAGTATTATAAAATGCCTGATGACTCACTTCTGGCTCATCTTTTTCAGCTTCAACTTTTAGGTCAAGGCTTTTGAGTAAGTCTTTAACTTGCTTCAAATCCGATTTGTCGAAGTATTCGTTGATATTTTTTTCCATAGAAAATTCAAGCCTATTTTTATAAAGTATTTATACAAAAATCATTAAAAAAAAGTACAAACCCAAAAGTCATTTTATAAAGCACTACAAGGTTTATTGTTAATAAATAAATTTACATAGTTTTCAGAACGCAGAAAACTTTTCACGTAACTCACAGTAAACCTTGTAACGCCTTTTACAAAAAGAAACATCAATATTGGTTCTTATCATTTGAACTGAACACTATCTTTTTTCTGAGCTGTATCTTTCTTTTTTCGTTCTACTAATTCGATATTATCCGTTGTTTTATTTCTTTGTCCAGATGTAGGAATCGGAACCCCGCCTGTTAATCCTACTCCAAAACCAGCCAATATAATTAGGCATATTAATACCAATAGCTTCAATATTTTTTTGAAACGTTCCATCATTTTTTTAATAAACAACATACTACTCCAACGATTGATACTTCAAATCATCCGAATAAGATGCAAGAGTTGAAAAATTTAATATGAAATTGAAAGGCTTAAATACATTTAGCCTATAATGGAAAGGAAGGCATATTTGGAACTCTTTCTTTGTAGAAAATTATAGGTGATTTGATTATAAAACAAACTCGATTGATAAGAAAGGAAAGATTGATTAATCACATTATATACCACCTCAGAGCGTTGGTTATAGTTAAATAATGCAATAATTTGTTGTTGTTTTGCTAAAATGCTTAAATCAGTAAAAAGCGTTTTTTGATAAAAATTATCAAGTAATAGAACACTCTTTTGATTTTCTTTTTTATTAGAAAAAATTAACTCTACTTTTTCAGGTTCTTTTAATTCTAATTCTAAAAAACCATTAGATTGAAAAGTTGAAAAAACACCAAGGAACGCCACCAAAGGAAATAACCAATAGCTCCATTTAATTTGATTATGTGGTATTGTTTTTTTCATCTAATTAGAATTTATCTCTTAATACGACTTAAATGCCTCTTTGTTACTTTCCAATTATTTTAATATTGTTTTGTATTTTCATTTTTATAAAAAAAACTATACAACCTATTTTTTGTTATTTCAACAAACTAAGAATTAACCTTTATTTGAATATTTTCTTCAAAAAAACTATAATATAAATATGAGAATTTCAGCATATAGAAAAGCACATTTCAATGCCGCGCATCGTTTGCATAACCCAAAATGGTCTGATGAGCAAAACAGAGAGATTTTTGGCTTATGTAATAATCCTAATTACCATGGACATAATTACGATTTGGAAGTAAGGGTAACGGGAGAAGTTGATGAAGAAACAGGATATTTAATTGATTTAAAAATCTTAAAGGATATTATAAAAGTTCAAATAGAAAACCGCTTTGACCATAAAAACTTAAATTTAGATACCGAAGAATTCAAAAACCTAAATCCAACTGTAGAAAACGTTTGTTTTGTGATTTGGAAAATTTTAAGAACGCATCTAGATGAGAAATACGAAGTTGGTGTAAAACTCTATGAAACACCACGAAATTATGTGGAATATCCTGCTAGGTGAAAAACGGTTGACGGACGCTTCGCTGACGGTGGACGGCAAATGTGAACTACTTCAAATAACAAAAGGCTAAAACACCGTCCACCGTCAGCGTCCGTCAACCGTCAAGCAAAGCGACCGTCCTAAAACAACTGTCCTTGCACACCAGCAGTATAACCTTGTTCGTGATGTAACAAAAAAGACTTTCTATCTAATCCCCAAGCGAATCCTGTTAAGTTACCTTTTTTGCCAACGACTCGGTGGCAAGGCACAATGATTGCAATCGGATTTTGACCAACAGCGCGACCAACAGCCCGCGAAGATTTAGCATCTTTTCCTATTCTAGTGGCGACATCCGAATAGCTACAACGCTTACCAAAGGGTATTTCTAATAATTCATTCCAGATGGATTGTTCAAATTCAGTGCCTTTACTAAACACGATAGGCATATCAAATATCTGTCGTTTTCCATCAAAATATTCTTGCAATTGATTCATTGCATTCGCTTGAAAAGGCTTGACTTTTTGATTAGAAAAGTCAAGATTTTCAAATTTATCAATATTTAACTCAGTTAATTTTTTGCCATAAAAAACAAACTCCAATACACCAAATGGACTTTTATAATACGTCTTTGTTATATTCATATTAAAATAGTCTCTTTGTGCTAATTGGGCTTTTCCATCATAGTGCCACAACTCTTACAGGTTCTCAAATCTTCTGATGCAAAAAATGCGTTCATCACCACAGGCAATTGATTAACAATATCACTCATCGGAAAAGAATCTTCATGCAATTTGTCATTACAGTTTTCACAAAACCACATCAATTTATCTAATTCGCCTTCATTTCGATAGCGTTCAATCACTAAGCCTATTGTATCGGCAGGACGCTGAGGCGAATGAGGAATACGTGGAGGAAGCAAAAACATTTCACCTTCTTTGATAGAAATATCTTCTGGCGTACCATCTTCATTGATGATTTTGAGTGTAATGTCTCCTTCAAGCTGATAGAAAAGTTCTTCGCCATCTTCGTAGTGATAATCTTTACGACCATTAGGGCCTCCAACGACCATTACTATATAATCTTCATTCTCGAAGTAAACTTGCTTATTACCAATTGGCGGTTGGAACAAATGACGATTGTCATTGACCCATTTCATTAAGTTGAATGGCTTTCTCATTATTTTTTATTTTAGTTATTATTTTGGAAATAAAAAACGAGAACTGTCTATGCCACCAGGCAGGTGTTACAGCAATTTTTAAGAGTTTCACATCCTATCTCATTTCTCGCAGCGCAAAGGGCGGTTTTATTTCCAGCTTCTAATACACTTAATAAAAATAAAAAAATCCCTGCATTTCCGAAGAAATACAGGGATTTTCTAAAGAGTAATTAAAATTACTTCCTAGTTAGCACCTAACTTAGTTAAAGTTTCAATGTCTAAACGACCTTGTGGAAGGTTGTTTGCTTTTTGGAACTTGATTAAAGCAGCTCTAGTTTGAGAACCTAAAACACCATCAATTGGACCTGGATCGTAACCAGCATCTTTCAATGCTCTTTGAATTTTGCTAATAGAAAATTCGTTTACTTTCACTGGGCAAAGAACTTCTTTCCACTCAGAAAAGTTTCCTTTCTTAACCAATTTACGCTTAGTAACAGTTTTGTACTCAGCAGGAATTTCGATAACACGAGTTTGAGCTGGAGTCTTAATTACTTTTTTAGAAATGTTTTTGTACTCAGCAGGAATCTCGATTACGCGAGTTTGTGCTGGGTTCTTAACAACTCTTTTAGTAACATTCTTGTATTCAGCAGGAATATCAATAGTTCTTGTTGTTGCAGGAGCTTTAACTACACGCTTAGTAACTTGCTGGTATTCAGCAGGAATAGTTACTTCTTTAGTAGTTGCAGGCGTTTTCAAAGCAGTCTTAGTGATAGTTTCGTAACGAGCAGGTACTTCTACCATACACCATACTTGACAGTCACTAGGGTCAGCAGACAAACAGTTCTTGTCAGCTTTACGCTTAACCCACTTAGTAGTAGCTGGAGAAACTTCAATGTTCTCAGTTACTGTTTCATATTCAGCAGGAACAGTGATTAATTTTTTAGCTTCAGCTTTAGCTAACATTTGCTCAGTAGCAGTACTGTACTCAGCAGGAACTACTTCAATACGAGTAGAAGGAGCTTTAACCATGATGCTTTCAGTAACTGTTTCGAACTCAGCAGGAATTACTTCGATGCGAGTTGAAGCTGCTTTAGCTAAACCTTGCTCAGTAACTGCTTCGAATTCAGCAGGAATTACTTCAATACGAGTAGAAGCTTCTTTTACTAATCTTTGTTCTGTAACTGTTGTCCATTCGTCCGGGATTAAACACTTTGCGTAGCATTTTCCTGGCTCACCATCAGGAGGAGTATCTTGTCCGCCTGGTTGAGCAATTGCTGTTACTGTAAACAACATTGCTGCTAAAAAGAGAAAGTTGAATCTTTTCATAATAAATACCATTGGTTTGATTAAAAAAATTTGTGGAAGTTTTATACAAATTTACATAAAAACTTACTTATATAAAAATACCTTTAAACAAATTATTATTTTTTAGATATGACAAAAGTATAAAAAAATTTTTGAAAAAGAAATATAAAGAATATTTTTTTTACTGTCACAGTAACAATTATTAACGTATTACTTAAATAAATAATATTTGTTAAAAGATTTTAGGATAACATAGAAAATATTTAGTCAAATATTTGGAGTCAATTACATGGTCAAATGCATCAACTAGCCCTTTTATTTGATTATTCTTCATCCAGAATTTAATTTCATCCTTTTTATTAGAATAAGCTCTATTACTTTCAGAACCTTCTATGATTAGCCATTCTAAGTTTTTATCATCAATTTCTTTAAATTGATTACGAATATTAAGACGCACAGCATCCAAATGGTCACCACTAAACTTAGAATTCTGCATATCTATCTTAAATAAATTTCTATTTAATAAATTTTTTGCTAGTGTTGAAAGCACAAAATCTTTGTGATTCACTGACATTTTTAAGAGAAATGTAATATCTATATCATCTAATGCTGCAAATTTATCCAAAAAAGTCTTTTTATGTGCTTTAAAATTCGTCACATTTAAAGGCTTTTCTAAAAAGAAAAGAAGGGAATCAGGGATTTCAAAGAGGCTATTTTTTTCAAATAAATATTTAATTCTTTTAAAAAATCTTATCAACATCTGTTCTGCGCTAACTACCGTTTTGTGCAAATACACCTGCCAATACATGATTCTTCTAGCAATTAAAAATTTTTCGATAGAATAAATGCCTTTATATTCGACTACAATTTCGCCATTATAGACATTAAGCATCTTTATGATTCGGTCATATCCGATTACACCTTCGGATACGCCCGTAAAAAAACTATCTCGATTAAGGTAATCCATCCTATCCATATCTAATTGGCTAGAGATGAGTTGGTGTAAGTATTTTTTAGGATATTCATTTTTAAAAATAGAAATCGCCATTTCCAAAGCTCCATTAAACTCTTCATTCAACTGTTCCATGAATAAAATAGATAAGTCTTCATGATGAACATTTACGATGCTGTGTTCTAAGGCGTGAGAAAAAGGCCCGTGTCCTATATCATGTAATAATATAGCAATTGTAGCTGCTTCAGCTTCTTCGGGCGTTATGATTACGCCTTTATATTGTAGTGTTTGAATTGCCTTTTGCATTAAGTGCATTGCTCCGAGTGCGTGATGAAATCGGGTATGCAATGCGCCAGGATAAACATAATGCGTCAATCCGAGTTGTTTGATTCGGCGTAATCTCTGAAAGTACGGATGCTCTAGCAAGTCATATATTATATCATAAGGAATGGAAATAAATCCATAAACTGGGTCATTGATGATTTTTTTCTTATTCATTGGTTATTTGTTACTAGTGTTGGGTTACAAAATTCCTTCTTTTTTTGCGGCAATGTATTCATCCAATTCTTGGCTTCCCATTGTATTAAAACACATTTCGGCTGTCAAACCACCTTTTCTTGCTGCTAATACACCAAAATGAATATCATGTATTCCGCCTGTACTGTGTGCATCTGGATTTATTGAAATTTTTACATTTTTGCTCATTGCATACTCAATCCATGTCCAATCTAAGTCCAAACGATAAGGATTTGCATTCAATTCTATAGCAACTTGATGTTCCGAACACGCATCAATAATGGCTTTGTGGTCAATCGGATAACCTTCTCTTGATAACAACAAACGTCCTGTCGGGTGACCGAGCATGGTTGTATAAGGGTTTTTGATAGCTGTGAGTAATCGCTCTGTTGCTTTCGTTTCATCCATTTTCAGGTTAGTATGAACGGAAGCAATAATAAAATCAAATCGTGCTAATATATCTTCTTCGTAATCTAGTGAACCATCATTTAATATATCGGATTCGATTCCTTTGTAAATTTTAAATGGTGCTAATTGCTCATTTAATGCATCGATTTCTTCCATTTGAGCCAAAACGCGGTCGGGGTTTAAGCCATTTGCATAGAATGCCGCTTTAGAGTGATCTGTAATAACGATGTATTCATAGCCTAATGATTGAGCGTATTCTGCCATTTCGGTCAAGGTGTTAATTCCGTCGCTATAAGTGGTATGCGAATGAATAACACCTTTAATTTCTTTTTCTTCTAATAAAGCAGGTGGTTGTCTTTGTGTCGTTTTTGAGAGAATTTTCGCATTTTCGCGTAATTCGGGCATGATGTAAGGCAAACCAGCTTTTTCAAAAACAGCTACTTCCGTTGATAAATTAGAAAAATCAACACCTTCACACAAGGAAACAACACCTTCTAAAAATGCCCTACTTCCTGTATGAGAGAATTGTTTTGACCCGAATTGAGATAATGGATAATGATAAATTACCGTTGGATACTCAGTTGGTATTTTGACAGCGTATTTATTTTCTTGTTGTTCTAATAGGGTTAATTTTTTATCAAAAATACTATCAATCGCTTCATCTGAACCGATGATAATTTCTATTTTATTCAAAATAGGACAGTATCTTCGGATTTCTCCTGTGAGTTCTACGGTTGCGGTTGGTAATTTTTTTTGTAAAATTTTGACCAATTCCAACGCACTAGCTTCCAAAGTAGCATAATGAAACTTATCGCGTGATTGAAGGTAATATTCAATTTTTTTGATTAAATCCTTTTGCGTTTTATGACCAAAACCATTTAGAGCCACCAAACGGTTTTCATTGCAAGCGTATAATAATTCGCCTAGCGTTTCGGTGCCGAGTTCTTTCCAAATGGTTTTTATTTTTTTAGCACCAAAACCTTTAATGTCTAACATTTCTTGAACGCCAACAGGTGTTTTTTCTAAAAATTCATTCAATGCTACAAAACTTCCCGTTTCGAGGATTTCTTTGATTTTGCTTGCCAATGATTTTCCAACCCCTTTGATGCTTCCAATTTCTTCGTCAGACATTTCACTCAAAGGCGTTGACAGTTTTCTCAACTGAATATAAGCATTACTATAAGAGCGCGTTTTGTAAGGATTTGCTCCATGTAATTCCATGAGGCTCGCCAATTTATTAAATAAGCGAGCTATATCTTTATTGGTCATTTTTTATTTTTTTATAAAAAAGTACTATTCTTATTCTCAAAAAAAAATCTACAACATTTTACGCTTCAGCATCTAAAATTTCTGTATCCAACATTCCTGTATTTTTCTTCACTTAGTCAACTTTCCCATTAAGCCTATTAAAATAGGATTTTGCGTGTTCCATTACTTTCGGCGCAAGTAACAGCGTTCCTATCATTGTCGGAATAGCCATCAAAGCAAAAAATCCATCAATCAAATTAATCATCGCGCTCAATGGATAAATTGCACCGACCATAATACTTGCCAAATAGAAATAATTGTAATAATGTTTCTTATCAGCTCCAACCAAAAAGCTCATACATTTAGAACCATAGTAAGAATAAGAGAACAAAGAAGAAATACTAAATACTGCAACACAGGTTAATAAAACATAATTGCCGACTGTTGGCATCGAAGAACTAAAGGCTTGAGCAGTCAAAGAAACCCCATTATCTCCTGTCGTTTCCCACACTCCCGTCACCAAAATTGCCAAAGCCGTCAAAGTACAAATAATCAAAGTATCAATTGCAGGCCCAAGCATTGCCACCAAACCTTCTCGAATCGGTTCAGAAGTTTTAGCAGCTCCATGCGCCATCGGTGCTGTACCAACACCAGCTTCATTCGAGAATGCACCTCTACGAATACCCAATAGAATCAATCCACCAACCGCACCACCCAAAAATGGGTTACCGCCATAATTATTCGCAGCAAAAGCATCTGTGAAAATCATCATAAAATATTTCGGTACTTCTCCTGCATGGATAAAAAGGATAGCAATAACTGATACCATATATAATACAACCATTGTCGGAACCAGCTTAGCAGCCGTTTCACTGATTCGTCTCAAACCTCCTAATACCACAAATGCCGTAATCAAAGTCAATATAATACCAATGAATATATTTGAATAACCGCTTTCAATTCCATTTGGCACTAATAATATATCTCTAATCGCTTGAGTCAATTGATTGACATTAAAAATAGGTAACGCACCTATCAATCCCGCCAAACTAAAAAACACAGCCAATGGTTTCCAAGATTTTCCCAAACCTTCTGTTATAAAATACATCGGGCCTCCTTGAATATCTCCATTCGAATCTTTTCCTCTATATAATATAGCAAGTGTACAAGTAAAAAATTTCGTTCCCATTCCAATCACTCCGCTTACCCATAGCCAAAAAATCGCTCCTGGGCCTCCAATCGTAATTGCAACTGCCACACCAGCGATATTTCCCATACCAATAGTTGCCGATAATGCCGTCGTTAATGCTTGAAAATGACTGATTTCGCCTGGAGCATCGGGATTATCGTATTTTCCTCTTAATATTTGAATAGCGTGTGCTAAATATTTAAAAGGAAGAAACTTTGATAAGAATAGTAAATAAAGCCCGCCACCTACTAATAAAATCAGTAAAGGCAATCCCCAAACAAAACTCGCAAATGCCGCAATAAACTCATCTAATTGTTTGACCATTGGATAACGTGTTGATTTTTGATATATCTGAAAATCGCCTTTCTATACAAAAGACCTTCTATACAAATCTATTCTATTCAATTCAAAAAACCTACTTTTTAGAAGATAGACTTATTTAGTCATTTCTATTCTAGAACTTTTTTTTATTCCTATCTGGATAAAAATGCTTTTCGCACCACCTAATATCATAGTATTGTCATAGAATTTCAATTAATTCCTTACAAAAACATCACTCTTTTCGCATCCTTTTTATTAAAAATATTTATAATATGAAAAAATAATATATATTTGCAGTCACAGAATGGAAATTTCTATTAAAAAATTCTCTAGGATTAGACTAAAGAATAAAATTCTTGTTCTTCTTTTACCCACGCAATTAAACACCCTCCTACTTCAGTTGCATGAATAAATATTCTTGCACTAACACCTCTATATATAAACAAGTAAGCGATTTAAAATAGAATTAACTAACTATTTTTTTTTTAACTTAAAACTACAATCTCTTTTATTATGCCAACACAAATACAAAAAAAATCTTCTAAAAAGGAAATTCTGGCATTTTCAGGTCTCTCCCTAGCCAGTAAAGCAACAAGCGTTCATAGTAAATCTATGTTAAACTATCAATTTTCCTTGGCTAACTATCAAGTAAAGTTAGTAGCGATGACTACATTTTGCTTAATGCTTATAACAACAATTAGTTATAGCCAAAGCCTTGTCCAACTAGTCAGCGCAACTAATCCGTTATTAGGAATGCAAAGATCTAGCTTAAATTCAAGTCTTCGTTTTGTTGATATTGATAACGATGGAGACATGGATGCTTTCATTGGTTCTGCTAGTGGACAAGTTGAATTTTTTAGAAATGACGGAACAAAAACGATTCCTGCTTTTAGTGTAGCAACGGGTTCTGACAATCCTTTCGATGGTGTTTTTTCACCTGCTGGACATTCTACACTTGGCTTTGTTGATATTGATAACGATGGTGATATGGATGCTTTCTTAGGTGATGAAGAAGGTGATTTATTTTTTTATAAAAATACTGGAACGGCTAATGCAGCTATTTTTACGGCAATGACTGGAGCTTCTAATCCATTGGATGGAGTCAATGAAGGTTTATATTCCAATAGCTTCTTTGTCGATATTGACGGTGATGGTGACAAAGATGCTTTCTTAGGTAACTTAAATGGTACAATTAATTATTATAAAAATACAGGAACGGCTAATATTCCGATTTTTGCAAAGCAGGTTGGTGCTGCCAATCCATTTAATGGCGAGGACTTAGGAAGTCGCTCTTATGGGGCTTTTGTTGACCCTGACTGCGACGGTGATTATGATGCCTTCTTTGGTAGTTCAGAAGGTTTTGTTACTTACGAAAACCTTGGAAATGCAACAACTCCTGTTTTTGTTGAAATAACGGGCGTTTATGACCCTCTCACTCTTATCAACTTAGGCAACCCAACTCCTGAATGGGTTGATATTGATGGTGATGGTGATTTGGATATGTTTTCGGGTGAAGATAGTGGCGATTTTGAATATTTGCAAAATGCATATATGTTCAGTTGTGATGGATTTACAGCCGCAACAGGTGTCGCAAATCCATTTGATGGAGTCAATACTACTATCATTTCTTCTTCTTCGGCTACTTTTTGCGATGTTGATAATGACGGAGATCAAGATGCAATTGTAGGTTCTTTGAATTTAGGTTTACTTTATTATGAGAATACAGGAACTATTCTTTCTCCAAATTACACTTATGTTGGTGGTACTTTGGATGCAGCAAGTCCATTTTTTGGGATGCTTTTTGGGTCAACCACAATGCCTTCGACTGTAGATATTGACAAAGATGGCGATTGTGATATTTTTGTAGGAAGAACAGACGGAACTATTCAATACCTCCGAAATGATGGAGGAGGCTCTTTTACAATGATGGGAATTGGTGGAAATCCAATGTCTAGTATTGATGTTGGGCAACGTTCTGCACCTACTTTTGGTGATATGGACGGTGATGGTGATCAAGATTGTTTCATTGGTGAGCAAAACGGTGCTGTTTTTTATTATAGAAATGATGGTTCTGCAACAACACCTTCTTTTACTAGTGTTGTCGGTACTGCCAATCCTTTGTATATGGTTAGTGTTTTTCAGAATGCAACTCCTTCTTTGATAGACAATGATAAGGATGGTGATTTGGATGCTTTTGTTGGACGTTTTAACGGTATTTTAAAAAATTATACAAATAATGGAAATGCAAAAACGCCTGTCATGGCATTAGTAGCAGGAAGTGCTAATCCCTTGAGTAGCGTGAATGTAGCTTCTAATGCTAATGTTTCATTTGTAGATTTGAATAGAGACGGAGACTTAGACCTTTTTGTTGGTACGACCAATGGTCAACTGCATCATTATACAGGTGATGGCTGCGCTCCTTTGCCAGTAGAATTGGCGTATTTTAATGCTTACTTGAAAGAAGATAATCAAGTGTTATTAGATTGGATGACAGCAACGGAAGAAAATAATGAAGGTTTTGAAATTCAGCATAGCACAGATGGCGAAAACTGGGTAGCCTTAGATTTTGTTAGAGGCGAAGGAACATCAACTGTAACCAATACTTACAATTTTGTGGATGAAAATCCAGTGGATGGCGTTAATTATTATCGCTTAAAACAAGTTGATTTTGATGGTCAATTTGACTATTCTTCTATTCGTGTGATTGAAGTAAAAGTTGAAAATACGACGAAGGTTTATCCTAATCCTGTTCAAGACATTTTGAATGTAGAATTGTCTTCTACTGAAGATGCTTTGATTTCAATATTTAACTTGAATGGTCAACTCTTGAGAGAAATGACAACTAATGAGCCGATTACTAAAGTTAATTTTTCTGAATTAGAAGCAGGTATTTATATCGTTAGAATTACCAACTCAAGAAGTCAATCAGTTCAAAAAATTGTAAAGCAGTAGTGTTAGTTGCGGGGTTCTTGTCTGCTACCGTCGTTATGAAAAACAGCGGTAGCAGACACTAGAAACCAGAAACAACTTTCAAAGTACTAGAAAAATACCACCACAATACAATACCATTGAATTTTTTTCTTAGGTGGAAAATGAGGCTTTGCTTAGGCAGAGCCTCTAGTTTTTCTAGAAGGAACATAAATGACCATTTTCTTTCAACCAATGTTCTTTTTTCTTATAATCAGGCATCACACCAGCTACAATATTCCAAAACTTAGGCGAATGATTCATTTCTTTCAAATGCGCTAATTCATGTACAATCACATAATCAATTACATCGCTTGGCGCGAAAAGTAGCCTTGTAGAAAAATTTAAATTTCGATTACTAGAGCAACTTCCCCAATTAGATTGGTTCCGTTTGAGGCGAATGGTATTGATTTTTTCTTGATAAAAATGGTCATTCCAATAATCGACTCGTCGTTCTATTTCGGGCATATTATCCTGCGCAATAACGCGGCTCAATAAGGTTTTAATTGACTTTTGTATAAAAGGAGAATCATCAAAATTACTTAATTCTATAAAAACATCCTGCCCTTTGATTGTCGCATGATGCGTTTTTCGATTAGCCCTTTTTATATGTATAATATAAGTTTTGTGCATTAAGGTCAACTCATCGCCATCTTTGTATTCTTTTCCTAAAAATCGCGTGCGTAACTCTGGTATTTTATCAAACTGTTCTCTAACCCATTTCTCAAATTGGCTAATCAATCTCTTTTGTTCCGCTTGACGAATTCCTATTGGCATTCTCAAAATAGCCTCTTTTTTACCAATCGAAAACCGTGAATTATTACGTTTTTCGATATAATATTTAACCATAATCGGACGACCATCGTAAGTAATAAAGGATTTTTGAACGGTATATTTTGCCATAGTATTTTTATAAAAAAAATAAAAAGCGAGAAACGAAAGCTGTCTCTGCTGTCAGGTAGATAAAAGTTATAACTCACGTTACCCAAGGCTTTATAATTTAGCCTTTTGCGTAACATCAACTCAGATTAAACTGAATAGCGGGTTACGAAAAACGCCAATCTATCGGAGAATCTTTCACTATATCTAACATTATCTAGATTAAATAATCTAAGATAAACACTTATCTACTGTTTTTATCGCTTTTTTCAATTATTTTTGACCATGACTGAATAGTTACAAACATTCAAACACAACTTGATTTTATGAACAAGATACCATTAAAAGATTTTTTTAAAAACGCCGAAAAAACAGGTTACCAATTATCTCCAGATGGCAAACACATTGCTTACTTAGCTCCTTTCGAGAGTCGAATGAATATTCATGTTCGACCAATTGACGGCACTGCCGAAACGCGCGTCACTAGCGTTGAAGATAGAGACATTAGTGGCTTTATTTGGGGCAGTGATAGCCGTATTCTATATATGCGTGACTTTGGTGGCGACGAAAATTTCCACATTTTAGCAACCAATATTGATGGTACAAATGATAACGATTTAACACCTTTTGATGGTGTTCGCGCTCAATTCATTGACGAATTAGAGGATGATGATGATTATATTATCGTTGGTTTAAATAAAAGAAATCCTCAAATTTTTGACCCATATCGCTTAAATATCGAAACGGGCGCACTCGAAATGATTGCTAAAAATCCTGGTAATATTACCAGTTGGATGACTGACCATGATGGCAAATTGCGCCTAGCGATTGCAACTGATGGCGTTAATGAAAGCATTTTATACCGAAAAACAGAAACGGATGCCTTTGAAAATGTCTTAACAACCAACTTCAAAGAGACGCTTTCTCCTTTGTTTTTCACTTTTGATAATCAATATATCTACGCAGCTTCCAATCTCGGGCGCGACAAAACCGCAATCATTCAATATGATTTGGTTCAAAATAAGGAAATAGAAGAAATCTTTTCGCATCCTGATGTCGATGTAACCGACTTGTCTTATTCTCGAAAGAACAAAAAATTAACTACCATTTCTTATAATACTTGGAAACGTCAGTATCATTTTTTATCAGAAAAACGTGCCGAATTACAAGAAAAACTACAACAGCAACTTCAAGGAGAAGTCGTTTTGGTGAGTAAAAATAAGGCAGAAGACGTGGTTTTGATACGAACGTACAGCGACCGTTCTTTGGGTGCTTACTATATATATGACATCAAAAGCGACACACTCAAAAAAATCTCGGAAGTCAGTCCGTGGCTCAAAGAGGAAGAACTCGCTGAGATGCGACCTATCAAATATCAAAGTCGTGATGGCTTGACCATTCATGGTTATTTGACTTTACCAAATGGTGTTGAAGCCAAAAATCTACCTATTGTAGTCAACCCTCATGGTGGTCCTTGGGTTCGTGACAATTGGGGATTCAATCCAGAAGTTCAGTTTTTGGCGAATAGAGGTTATGCTGTTTTACAGATGAATTATCGTAGTAGTACTGGATATGGAAAGGCATTTTGGGAAGCTGGCTTCGGAAAATGGGGCTTAGAAATGCAAGATGACATCACGGACGGTGTGCAGTGGCTGATTGATGAAGGCATCGCGAACAAGGATAGAATCGCGATTTATGGCGGAAGTTACGGTGGTTACGCAACTTTGGCAGGTATTACGCTTACACCAGACGTTTACGCTTGTGCGATTGACTATGTTGGGGTTTCGAATCTGTTTACCTTCATGGAAACGATTCCTCCGTATTGGGCTCCGTATTTAGCAATGTTGCACGAAATGGTTGGTAATCCAAATAACGAAGAAGATAATAAACGAATGAAGGCTACTTCTCCTGTTTTTCATGTAGATAAAATCAAAGTGCCGCTTTTGATTGCTCAAGGTGCAAAAGACCCGCGCGTTGCTCAAGCAGAGTCGGATCAAGTGGTGGAAGCTTTACAAAAAAATGGCGTAACCGTTGAATATCTATTAAAAGAAAATGAAGGTCACGGCTTTAGAAATGAAGAAAATCGTTTTGAGTTTTATGAAACTATGGAGCGATTTTTAACAACACACTTGTAGGAAGACGGAAAACGGTCGCTCATGCTTCGCTGGACGACTGACGGACGCTTCGCTGACGGTGAACGACTTTTGTTAATTGTTTTTGAAGGTCATTTTATCTTTTTAAAAAAAAACTTCAAAAGTTCAAATCATTGGAATTAGACCTTATAGGTTTTTAAAACCTATAAGGTCTTTTATACTTAATATTAGAGGGTAATATACAAATAGTAAAATGGCAGAAACAAAAATCAATATCGAATCTACCATTAATCCTACCAACTCTAGCAGGCAAGTATCAACAGTAAAAAAAGATATTGCTCAAACTAAGTTTTTTCAAAACCTGCTGACATCCCTCTTCATTGCGGGCGTAATTGCTGGTTTTTTGACGTTGGGAATAGGTTATGAATCATTGCTTAATCGCCTCAATCAAGATAATTCACTCACGATTATTTTGCCTTATTATTCGATTTTGGTGATTTGTTTGACGGCATTTGCTGGCATTGCATTTATCTTAATTTGGCGGCATAATGTCATTGAAGTAGAGAAGAACGAAATCATTAAAAAATACAATGCCGACTATTTAGGCACAATTGATACGGGAATGCTTTGGCTCGCTGCCGCGATGCTTGGCTGGGAAGTCATCAGTGCAATTAATCTTTTTAGATATATCTTTGATACTGATAATGAATATATTTCGGCAAATGGCTATTTGATTTTGTCCGAAATTATCTCGACGCTCAATAGTGCTTTTTTCATCTTAGGGTTTAGTACTTTTAAATTTTCAAAACGCCCTATTTGGCATCAAAACCAACTTATAGAGGTTTTTCGAGGTTCTCGAAAATATCGAAATATTATTATTCTTTCCTTGACTGTCATTTCTTTGAGTATCTTTTTATTGGCTTTTTTGCCGATTCTAAAAGATTTGCCTGACTTGTTCATGTCGATTTTTACGACGATTTTATTGTTTTTATATTTTAAAGAAATATTTGAAGACCGAAAAATAAGATTGCTCAGGTGGTTACTTTATACCACTTTGTTGCTTACGATGATGGCACAAGTTATCGAACCTTTAGAGTTAACACTCCCCTATTTGAGTGACAATCCATATTTCGTTTTTATTAGCTATTTTATAAATATGACTTATAAATTCTTTCTCACAATTTTATTTTTCGCGCTAGCTTATAGTTATCGTGGCTTTTTGGAAAAACGCGCTCGTGAAAAACAAAACAAAGAATTATTGATTACAAGTCAAGAACTAGCAAAAGCAAGTAGCGAAAAGGAGCGATTACGTAGAGAAATGAATCATACCATTCGTGGCAATTTAGACTTTTTGACGGAAAAGCTACGAATGCTTGAAAACGAAAATATTTCCAATATAGAACATCAATTATTGATTACCGAACTCAAAAGTACACTCAAAATAGTTGGTCATTTGCACAATCGACTACATGAAGACAAAGAGGCATATTATCCTTATTTGCGTGATTTCTTGATGGACTTCAAGGACGACCTACAACAGCTTTTTGATATTAATTCTAATAATTATTCTTATACTATTGATATAAAAAAAGACTTTAAAACGCGAGCCAAACACGCCAGAAATATTGCTGCTATTTTGGTCGAATTAAGTTTGAATGCTTTTAAAGTTTATATTAAAAATGGCTTCTCTCCAATAGAACGTCATTTGAATATTGAAGTAAAAGAAGATATTGAAAACGACTTTTTGGTATTAATCGTTGCCGATAAAGGGCCAGGCTTTCCAGAAGAAACGACATGGAATTTTGGTTTAAAAACCTTGCATGAAGTTATTCAAAAGGATTTAAACGGAATTATTAGACGAGATAATTTTTATAAAAATGGTACTAAATGGTTGATTTATATTCCTTTTGGTAAGATTAAAAAAGCGACAATTTAAATTCATAAACGTTATTAACATAACTTATTTTAGTTTTCTACGTTAAAAAATAGTATCGTTTTTGTATTTTTATAAAAGAAATTACATCAATTCATTGCATTCACAAGGCGTTTTATAAAAGCCTTTTAAATATAATTCTTATGAAAAAAATAGTCTTTCTTTTCGTTTTTGGTTGCTTCATCGCAACGACTAGCCTTTCTTCTTGTCGTTCTGCGGCTTGTCCTGCTTATGAGACAACTTCTGCCAAAAGCAATAAAAAAACAGGTAAACTATCTAAACGAAGAGGTAATTCTAACCTTTTTCCTAGAGGAATGCGTAATAAGTAGATTTGTCTAAAATTTATTTTTTTATAAAAAATCGCTTTACTTTTATACCTCTTGGTATTTGGGTAAAGCGATTTTTTATTATGTTTCGTCGAATGAATTCGACGGTACTTAAAATCATTCAATATGAAAAAAACAACCTTAACACTATTTTTCTTATCAACTATACTAGTTGTTTTCGGGCAACAGAAGCCTTCAAAAGCCTATTTTCAACAAAATGTCAATTATAAAATTGATGTACTACTGGACGATGAAGCGCACATTTTGAATGGAGGTATTGAGTTTGAATACACTAATAATTCGCCTGATGACTTGACGGAGATTTATTTTCACCTTTGGCCCAATGCTTATAAAAACACCGAAACGGAGTTTGCCAAACAGCAATATGAGCAAGGAAATACGAAATTTTTATATGCTAGTGAAGCCGATAGAGGTCGTATTGACCAGTTGGATTTTTCTGCTAATGGTCAAAAATTGGAATGGAAATATGACGAAACACACGTTGATATTGCTTTAGTTCAATTAAAAACACCACTCAAAAGTGGCGAAACACGAACTATCAAAACACCTTTCAGAGTTAAAATTCCTGCTTCATTTTCTCGCTTAGGACACGTTCAGACTTCTTATCAAATGACGCAATGGTATCCAAAACCTGCGGTTTATGACAAAAATGGCTGGCATCAAATGCCTTATTTGAATCAAGGAGAGTTTTATTCGGAATATGGCTCGTTTGATGTAAGCATTACTTTACCAAAAAACTACGTCGTCGGAGCAACGGGAACGCTTCAAAATCAAGAAGAAATCAAGTTTTTAGAAGAGAGAGTTGCCGAAACTAACGAAGCTATCAAAGCAAATAAAATTGAGTTCAAAATAGATTTTCCTATATCTTCCGACGAAAAGAAAACACTTCGATACACAGCAGATAACATTCACGATTTTGCTTGGTTTGCCGATAAAAGATTTTGGGTACAAAAGGGTGAAGTCGAACTAGCTTCTGGCAAAAAAATAGCAACATGGGCGATGTTCACTCACGTTCAAGCCAAACTTTGGGAAAAGGGTATTGAATATTTGAACCGTTCTGTTAAGTTTTATTCCGATAAAATCGGTGAATATCCTTATCCGCACGCAACGGCTGTGCAATCTGCGTTGAGTGCTGGAGGCGGTATGGAATATCCAATGATTACGGTGATTGGACGTGCTGGCGGCGCAAAATCTTTGGATATTGTGATTACGCATGAAGTTGGTCATAACTGGTTTTATGGTATTTTGGGTTCTAATGAGCGTCAACACGTTTGGATGGATGAAGGGTTTAACTCTTTTTATGAAGAAGCTTATACATTAAAATATTATAAAACTCAAAACACTTTAGATGGTGTTACTCCTAAGCCCCTAAAAAAGATTTTCGGAGCAGATGAATCTAAGCAAGATTTGGGTTATGCTGGCTATTTATACCAAAAAAGGAAAGGCGAATTTATACCACCTTCTAGTGACTCGCGTAATATGACGAGTATAAATTACGGGATTTTGGGTTATATCTATCCTTCGTTTTTGTTTAGATATGCCGAAGCTTACCTTGGTGAAGCGGTTTTTGAGAAAGCTATGAAAACCTATTTTCAAACATGGAAATTTAAACATCCTCAGCCAAATGATGTAAAAGCTATTTTTGAAAAAGAAACAGGAAAAGATTTTGGTTGGTTGTTTGATGATATTTTTCAATCGAAGAAAAAATTGGATTACGCTGTCAAAGCTTTATCTACTGATGGTGGAAAAATCACTTTAAAAATAAGTAACGAAGGTGAAATTCCTGCACCTTTCTCGGTTTCTGGTCTCGAAAATGGCGTGATTACCGAAACGGTTTGGTACGAAGGATTCACGGGGACGAAAGAAATTGAGTTTCCGAATGCTGCTACTGGTTACCGAATTGACGCAATTGGCGCGATGCCCGAAACGAACCGATACAACAATTATATTAAAACGAAAGGTTTATTCAAAAAAGCCGAAAAGCTTCAAATCAAATTACTTGGCGGATTAGAAACTGGTGAACGTCGAAAATTGTTCCTTACGCCGACTTTGGGCGGTAATATGCACGATGGTTTCATGTTAGGAGCAGCTTTTTACAATAGCTTTATTCCACAAAAAGCACTCGAATTCGTAGTGATGCCGATGTATGGTTTTGGCTCTGGAAAGCTAGTCGGAACGGGCGATTTGAATTATACGATGTTTCCAAAATCTGATAAATTTCGCCATGTTAAAGTTGGTGTAAATGTCAAATCTTTCAGTAAACGAGATAATGATGAACAGGATTATGCAGAACGTTATTTGAGAATTATGCCACGTGCTGAGCTTAAATTTAAACCTTCGGTTACCAGTACTTTGAGTCAATATGTCCGTGCTAGAGGTAGTTTGATTCAAGAAGAATTTGCATTGACTGATATTAATGGAGATTTTGGTGAGATGAATACGCAAGATCGTACTTTCTATGAATTGGGGTATGAATTAGCCAATAATCGCGTAAAGAATCCATATAGTTTTAAAGTGAATTTGATTAATAATAATTATCAAAAATTTGGTTCTAATCAATCTGATACTAGATTGACCGTCGAAGCAAAAGCACGTTTTAATTATTATAAAAAGAAAAAGAAAGGTGTAACAGTTCGCGCATTTGCGGGACAATTTTTGGCTAATTCTGATACTCGTTTTGGTCGTTTTCCATTAGCGATTACGGGACAAGGTTTGACCGATTATTTTTATGATGATTGGTTCTTTGGTCGCGGAGAACGTTCTGGTTTTGGTATTCAGCAGGTTGATGGTTCTCAAGGTGGATTCAAAACGCCTTTGGATGCTGCATTTAGGATTGGAAAAAGTAATTCGACATTAGCAACACTGAATTTGACATTGGATGCACCAATGAAAATTCCTGTAAGTGCTTATATTGATGTTGCTTATTTCGAAGATACTAGACCTTTGGTTAATGAATTTAAAACCTTCGCAACTGGTGGTTTGAAATTGAGTTTATTGAGTGATTATATTGAGATATATTTCCCATTAGTGGGTTCTGATGAGCTAATGAATGCTTATGGTCAAGATAGAAATTTCTTCGAGCGTATTTCGTTTACATTACGATTGAGAGATGCAAATCCATTCGAGTTATTGAAAAATGCTTTTTAGAGATAGCATTTTTAAAATGTGATTTTGCCACCACCGAGGTTTCGCATACGCATCAACACTAAATTGTATAATGTTTAATTAAGTGATTAACAATAAATTAA
>CAKZLT010000338.1 GCA_937127195.1 uncultured Saprospiraceae bacterium | reverse complement strand
TTATCATTTCCAACTTGAACTTCTAAAATTACCTTATTAAGGCTCGGCAAAAACGCCTTCATATCACTAATATCCCAATCCAATTCGTAGCAATCAATCTCATTTGCAACCGCTTTACTTGTCGATTTGGTCACTTCGCCCGAAAGCAAAACGACAGGTTCGTTGGTTTCATAAAATCGTGGCGCAGGTTTAGATAAAATTCTAAAACCAATATTCACCTTTGCAATGGCAGGATATTTATATTCAGATTTGCCATAAGAAACGGCTTCTGCTGTATTTTTTTCTTTTTTAAGAAAACGAATGGTATTATTCGCGGAGTGTAATTGTCGCATCAACTCGTCAAAAGCATCAACGATTTGCTCCGAAATACTATCATAATATTTGGTTGTAAACCAAAAATCATCTTCAAAATTATCGTCTTCCTCTTCTTCTTCCTCTCGAATGACTACGCCCGTGCTTTCCATTCGTTCGTATATCGACTTGATAACGAAACGATTAATAAATTGCAAGATTTCATCCGCTTTCGGATATTGTTTTTCTTGACCAATCGGCGGATGCGCTGCCAACATATATTTATACCAATCAGCAAATAACTGATGTCTTTGCGATTGAATTAATAAATGTTGTTTGTCATATTGAAATTGCAAAAAATTCAAACCAGCCAAAATAATCGACGCATCGTGCATCAAATCATCGACTTCTTGATTGACTAATATTTTTCTAATATCTTTTGAAAATTCCGCATTAGAAAGCTCCACCGTTCCATCAGAAGCCATATCATACGTCCAAAGTATTCCGCCTGATTTGGCACTAAATCCTTTGGTATGCTTGATTTTGGTAAACTCTTCGAATACGTCTAACTTCTTATTCTGCAAAGCCTCCATCTGGACAGCTTCTATCTGGTCTTCGACTTTCGCCTTATTTTCTTTATCTATTTTTTGTGCTAAGAATGCCGAAAGTGCTTCCGTTCCGCGATTTCCTAGCGCTATTTCAGTTCCTTCATTTTTAAGATGATTCTCATGGCTATTCATCCCCAACTTAACAGAACTATATAACATAAAATGCTCTGGCAAGGCTTGACCAGTTGCATTTTTAACATTCCAATTAAATTCTTTTGAAAATGCAGTTAGTCGTCCAACCGCTTCAAAATCATCTGTTTTTTCGTAAAAATCGGTTAGTTTAGTGCTATCTTCTGAGTCACTATACCAACCCCAAATTTCGTATTTAACTGGTTTCTCTAACGTTGTTTTTTCACTATTATCATAAAAACTAAAAACGTCTTTACTATTAGGAAAGAAGCCTGCAAAGCTCTCATTTCCATAACCTAATGCAGTCAAAGGTTGTCCAAAAAAGTCTTTCCAATAAGTACCTCGTTCACCACTTTCTTGCCATTCATCCAAGCGATATAATCGCCCCATATAACGAAAAGGCTTAGAATGTTCTGCGCTTGCTTTGATTTCGTCGACAGGTAGAGGAATGGTGATTTTGCCTTCAGTATATTCTGGTGGCGCATCTTCTGGCCAAAGAAAATCACTCTCTAGAACCCAACTTTTGACAGATTCACCATTAGCAGATTTGACAATCAACCAACGATTCGGAACAGGCGCGTAAGCTTGTTCAGTTGTTCCTTCGTCGTTGATGACTTTGATAGAACTGATTAATCGTTTTGGTAATTGAAAATGTAGGTGAACGCCTTCTTGTAAGGTTAGATTTTGATTTTGAAAAGGTTGAGATAAAAGATTTTCACTCAAATATGGATTATCTGTATTAACCGTTACACCAACTTTTTTATCAAAATAAGGTATAGTACTAAAATCCGCTGCGGCTTCCGCGACGGTCAAAGGTTCGGTTAAGTGTAAGCATCTGATTCTAAACGGGACTAATAATGTCTTCATTCTTATTTAATCAAGTATTTGAGCGTTGTAAGCTTGCTTATTTTTTTTATGAATGACTAAATTAGGGAATTTTTTGGGTATTGCAAGAAAAATGCTTCTAAACATCAAAACAAGAAAATCTTATTTTAACTTATCTAGCGCTCTATCTAGGAAATTTGCTTGAATAAAATCTACTTTATCAAATATCAAATATTGAAAGCGAATTTTCCAAGTCAAGAACGACAAACGGGTTCGAACATAGTCTCTAGATGAGATTTTTAGCACAAAAAAGAAGTGCTTTTGACAAGCATCACTTATTAAAAAAGGATAAAAATCGTTGGAAATACCTAATTCATTAGCTAGTTTCAAAATCAAAGCATAGCTATCAATTAGCTTTTCATCTGCTCTAAAATTCTCATAAAAAAGTAAGGATAATTTTTCTTTTCGTTGCTCTGGTGATATTTTCATTGAGCTTTTCAATTACTTTTGTCAAGTCTTTCATTTCAATAAAAATCAATTTCTTATCTTCTAAAA
>CAKZLT010000337.1 GCA_937127195.1 uncultured Saprospiraceae bacterium | reverse complement strand
CTTTTTTATTAGTGAAGAAAAATAAAGTTGTAGAATGGTGCTAGTTATTTATTTTTCTTCACTTAGGCTTATTTACAAAAAAAAATCAAAGAAAAGAATAAACACTTACAATTAAGCACGCAAGTATCTAAAGCGACAAAAGCACATTCCTTTTCTCTACCTTTTTTTTATATTTCCCATAAGTACAATATTATGCCTTAGTATTGTATTATATAACGTAAAGATATTTCGTATATCTTTGTAGAATCAATAGTTTTTTAAAAAAAAATATACGTTTTGCTAGCGATTTATCGAAAGATTAATCAACAGAAACATTACTGTGTTTTGTAATGATGTAAAATCACTTTTTTATGAAGATTAAAGTTATACTACTCTTTTTGTCAATAATTAGTTTTTCAGAATTTTCTTACGGTCAATTGACTTGTGGAGTTGATGCAGGTATTGGAGGTACAATTTGTTTGGGCGACTCCCTTCAATTGAATGGAACGGCATTGCCAGATACCATTGATTTTAGATATTTTTGGTCTCCATCTGCGGGCATTTCAGATACTTCTATTATTAATCCTATGGCTCAGCCAGAAGTAACGACCGTATATATATTAGAAGTAACTGCGGTCGATTCTACGGAGTTGGTAATTAATGGTGATTTTTCGACTGGAGCAATTGGCTTCTCTTCCGAATATAGAGATTCTTCTAGTGTCTGGAACGAAGGCACTTATGCTGTGGATGTGAGTCCTCAAAATGTTCATCCTGGGTTTGCTCCATGTGGCGATCATACAACAGGTTCTGGTAATCTTATGGTTATGAATGGTAATTCACTACCTAATTCTATTATTTGGTCACAGACGATTGCTATTACGCCTTTTACTGAATATGAATTTTCGGCTTGGCTGACGAACGTCTTATACAATGCTTCAACTTTGCCTTTATTGCAATTTTCGATTAATGGTCAATTACTTGACGACCCATTTACTTCTGCCCAAACAGAATGCGAATGGAGTCAGTTCTTTACGACTTGGTTCTCGGACACTTCAACTACCGCAACAATAGAAATAATCAATCAATCAACATTCAGTAACGGAAATGATTTTGCTATTGATGATATTTCTTTTAGAGGAATTTGTCGTTCTATTGATAGTGTTACCGTGAACGTGTATGAGCCATTTGACCCAATGATTTATGGTTTGGGAGAAGACCAATTGGTTTGTGATGCTATTCCTGTAACATTAACGACAACTGTTCCTGGTGCAAATGATTTTGTTTGGCAAGATGGTTCGAATCGCGAAGGGTTGGAAGTAAGTAATCAAGGAACATATTATGTAACATTAAGAGATGAGAATAACTGCGAATTTTCGGATACTATAAATATTGATGAGGGAAATTCTCCACAAATTACATTGCCTTCGGATACTACAATTTGTGAAGATAACACGATTACGTTCAATGTTTATGATTCATCTGCAACGAGTTATCTATGGCGTGGCCCATCCGTTTATTTTTTACAAAATAATCCGAAGGACTCCGTATTTACAGCCACATTTGAAGGTATATACGAGGTAGATATTACGAATAATTGTGGAACGCTAACACAAATTTTAGATTTAAAAACGGAAGATTGTGTTTGTTCTCCATTTATTCCTAATTCATTTACACCGAATAATGACGGAAATAATGACCAATTACAGGTATTCACAGGCTGTGATATTACAGAATTAAAATTCTCTATTTTTAATCGTTGGGGCGAAAGAGTTTTTTATACAGAAGATATTAATGAAGGTTGGGACGGAACATTTAGCGGTGGAATTGCACCTACTGGCGTATATATTTATAGATTAGAATATACTTCTTCTAACTTTAAGGGGGAAGTTGTACCGAGTGTGAAGTATGGAGATATTACGTTGATAAAATAAGAAAAGTATATTTAGAAAAGAGACTGAGAGACCGCGCTGTGCGCTAAGAGAACAGAGGCTCTTTTAATAGTCTATTAAGATATTTTTCGACTACACTGAATAATGATAATAAGCATTTTTCATAAAGATAGCCGTTACTTCCTCGAAAGTAACGGCTATTTTTTTATTTAAAAGGCTACTAAGTGAAGAAAAATAAATAACTAGCACCATTCTACTTTTTCTTTGTTCTATTTAAAAGCACTAAAAAAATGAACCGTAGCGGTGCTATGCTTAATTTTTTAAGCACTTTTAAATAAAAAAATAAAGTTGTATAATGGTGCAACTTATTTATTTTTCTTCACTAATAAAAGAGTCTCTGTTCTCTTAGTGTGTAGCGCGGTCTTTTAGTCTCTTTTCTAAAAAAACTACAAAGCACCTTCAAATTGATTTAAGAAACGAATATCATTTTCAAATAAATAACGAATGTCGCTAATGTTATATTTCAACATCGCTTGACGCTCAATTCCCATTCCGAAAGCAAAGCCAGAATATTTTTCTGGGTCGATTCCACAATTTTTCAATACATTCGGGTCAACCATTCCGCAGCCCAAAATCTCTAACCAACCAGTTCCCTTTGTAATTCTGTAATCGGTCTCAGACTCCAGTCCCCAGTAAATATCCATTTCGGCACTTGGCTCTGTAAATGGAAAATAAGAAGGACGCAAACGAATTTTAGACGCACCGTACATTTCCTTAGCGAAGTACAAAAGCGTTTGTTTTAAGTCTGCAAAAGAAACATTTTCGGCAATGTACAAGCCTTCCACTTGATGAAATTGACAGTGAGAACGCGCCGAAATAGTCTCATTACGGTAAACTCTACCTGGTGCAATGATACGAATAGGCGGCTGATTATGCTCCATAATACGCGCTTGAACCGATGAAGTATGCGTTCTTAATAACTTTTTTTCATCATCTCGCACATAGAAAGTATCTTGCATATCACGCGCAGGATGGTCTTCAGGCGTATTCATTGCCGTAAAGTTGTACCAATCATCTTCGATTTCGCGCTCTTCCGCTACGGTGAAGCCTATTCTACCAAAAATATCAATAATCTTATTAGTGATTAAGCTAATCGGATGCCTTGCGCCCAATCCGAATGGCTCACCTGGAGCAGTCAAATCTGGAACTTCGATTTCATTATCTGCCGATGCTTCAAGGCTTTCTTTCACTTCGTTGAACTTAGCCTCAGCAGCTTGCTTAATGCTATTTGCTAATTGTCCAAACTCCTTTTTTCTATCATTATCTACATTTCGGATTTCTCCGAATAGTTTCTTGACTTGACCTTTAGAGCCAATATATTCAATTCTGAATTGTTCTAATTCGTCCTTAGTTTTTGGAGCGGCATTCTGAATAGAGCCTAAAAGGGTATTCGCTTTTGCAAAAATTTCTGCTGACATTGTTCTTTTTTTACTATTAGTATAGGTTAAATTATAGACCTATAAGTATGCAAATGTAAAAATGCTTAAAACAGTTTCCAAACATTGTATATAAAAGGTCGCTTTTTTTATAAAAAAAATGAAAAAACAGGGAAATATGAACGCTTTTGTAAAATTATGCTTACTTCTTTAATCTATTTCTATTTAGTTTGGGTAGATTCTGTGTAAATAATAGACTTTATTCTAAAATGGTTTTGTAATGAATGGAAATTCAGATTTTGAAACTAATCAAGGCGGTAAAAACGGAGTTTAGCCGCAGCTAAATGAGTATTTTGCCAACGAAGAGTAGTTCCAAAAGATAATTTAGCTTCATACAAAATTATTTAGAATAAAGTCTA
>CAKZLT010000336.1 GCA_937127195.1 uncultured Saprospiraceae bacterium | reverse complement strand
GTTGTGATCCAGTGGTAGTTGAAGGTGACTATGCTTATGTAACACTCCGAAATGGCAATATTTGTGGTAGAAGTCAAGAAATAAATCGCTTGGAAATCGTTGACATTAGCAATCCTAGTCAGCCACGAAAAGTTTCGACCAATAAATTACAACATCCGCATGGTTTGGCAGTTGATAAAGGAATTGTATTTGTTTGTGATGGTAAGAATGGGCTAAAAGTCCTCGATGCTAGTAATCCGCGTCGTGTCAATCGTATCGAAACATACAACGATATTTCGACAACTTACGACATTATCAATATTCCAGAGAAGAAGTTATTAATCTTGGTTGGCGGCGAACAGGTCATTCAATATGATTATTCTTCGACGAGTGACTTAAAAAAATTAAGCTTATTTAAAACAGAATTGTAAACGTAGCGCGACGAGCTTCGTCGCCCGACTTATAAAAGCGGCTTGTACTGGTTTGACGACGAAGCTCGTCGCTCTACGTTTAAGTGAGGTATAGATTCTAACACAATTTGAGTAGCCTTGACTTCGGTTGAGGCTTCCTTTTTTAGACCAATGAATGAGAAATGTTGAACGATGAACCAAAATCAGCAGAGCATTCAATATTTATCATCCAATATTAAAAACAACGCTATGAACAACAAAATCAATCATTTTCACTGGATAGCTATTCTGATAGCATTATTATTTTCTTTTGTAAAAAATCCGTTGACAGCTCAGGACTACGCGCTCGAAAGAACCTTTTCAGGACATCGAAACGAAGTGACTTATGTAACTTTCAGAAGTGAAGATAACCTACTAGTTAGTGGTGACGAAAGCGGAAAAATTATATTTTGGGAAGCCACAACAGGCAAAAAATTACGTGAATTAAATATTCATACCGACAAAGTAACACACTTAGAATTTAGTACCAAAGGTCGATTATTGGCTAGTGCCAGTTATGACGGAACGATAAAAGTCTATGATTTGAAACGTAAGCGTATCAAACAAACTTTCAAAAATAGCTCAACCGATGCTTATGATGGTGTAAAAGGAAATGAACCTACTTTTTGTGTTTTTGCTAAAAATGATAAAGATTTATACTTTGGTGGATATAATCTCCAAATCTTAAAAGGAAATATTCGAAGCGGAAAAGTTGAAGGTATTTACCAAAATCCTGAATTTGGGATTACTTGTGGAATGCTTTCACCAACAGGTAAGCACTTAGCTTTTGCGGCTGGTGGTAGCGTTTTTTTTATTAATTTAAAAAACAATAAAATCACACAGCAGCTATTCAAATCAGACCAATACAATGATTTTGTATGTGAAATGGCGTTTATGCCACGTTCCAAATTACTTGTAACTTGGGCGGTAAATGGTCGAATGCACTATTGGGATTGGCGCACAGCAGAGCTTAAAGGCGAACTAACTGCCACGCAGCAGGAAGGTTCGAGCGATATTGCATTTTCAGAAGATGGCAAATTATTGGTAACAGGAAACTCAGGCAGCCAAACCAAATTATGGAACACCAAAACCAACGAAGTTCTACAATTATTAGGCGAACACACTTCTGAAGTGGTCACTTTTGCATTCTCAAAAGATGCTGAATATATCGTAACAGGAAGTCAAGATAACACTGTCAGGCTTTGGAAAAAACCAGATAATGATATTCCAATTGCTAAAAAAATTCCTAAAACGACTCGTAACCGAAAGGTTAAATTACAACGAACCGTCAAAGTAAGAGGTGATTTGGTAGAAATTCATTTTTGGGATAATTATCAAATTGATGGCGATACTATTTCTGTTAATATTAACGGCAATTGGGTTTTGAAGAACTATGGATTACGTGGACAAGCCAAAATTTTGAAAGTTCAACTCGCTCCCGAAGACAACTTTTTGATTATTCATGCACACAATCTCGGTTCAATTCCTCCTAATACAATTGCAGTTGCTATTGTTGAAGGCGACGAAGAACAGGTCTTTACACTCAAATCTACTTTAGATGAGAGCGCTGCGATTTATATTCAAAGAGAATGAAACGAATTGCGGGTTGCTTTTGATTATCGCCAATAAAAGCAACTCGCAACTCCTATCAACTAGAACCAACCTGCTCCAAAATCTTGAAAAGGCCAAGGAATACGAGATAAAATCAATAGTAAACCTACACCATAAAAGATGGCAGTTGACTTAAATTTGTTACTACTTCCTTCCATTTTCTTAGAACGACTATTTCCAATAGTAATTAATACTGCCGCGATAATCATTGTCAAAGGATGCTCTATTACAAAAAATCTTGTGATGGCATCTCCCATTATTTCTCCATCAAAATTAACTCGTGGACTAATGAAATACAAAACCAATCCGATTAGAACTTGAATATGAGTAAAAATCAATGCAAAAAGGTTGATTTTGCGGTCAGTTTCCGTAAATTCTGACTTTGAAAGCCATTTTGATAAACCGTTTCCTACCGCTAATACCAATAAAATAAGCGTTAGCCATCTAGTGCCAGAGTGTGCGCTTTGTAAAATGCTATACATAATAAGTTGTTTTTTTATAATTCTTAAAAAGAACTTTATTTTTTCAAAAAAATCGTTTTGATTTTTTGACCATAGCAAAAATACATTATAAAAATTAGTTTTTTAATGAAAAAAGGGCTTATTTCTATTTAAGTTGGAATTAAAAAGCGCTCTTCTTCTAACTTTAGCTCATTTTTTTGAACCAAAAGTATTCTTCTATTCATCGCAAGAAATGTAATAATCACTTCAAGGAATAGGTATAAATCTTTTTTTTAGAACAACCCTTTTATTTTGATGTTACAATGGAGTTCAACTCAATAAAAAAGAGTTTCTCCTAAAACCTTAGTAGTCAGTCAAATTAATAGTATCGAGTAATTTTTTTAATAAAATTTTTCGAGAACGAGACAAAATTTCTTTGCATAGCCGTAGTTACGGAAATAAATTTTAACGAAGTTATCGGAAATGTTTTATCAAAAAGTACCGACACTATTAACTTGACTGACTACTTAGATTAAGAAAATATCATGCAACAAGTTTACATTCCTTATAAGGATATTAATTACCTATCTAATTCTGATAAAGCCTATGCAGCAGCTTCCGAAGTGCTTCGTCCTTTTTATAAGTACGATGTCAATATTGATAGTTTTGCGCAAGTCATAGAAGATAAAAAACGCGACAAAACCGACAGAACGACTTTGGTTAAAGTGCTAAAAGAACAATATCAAGGACTGAAAACGACTCCTCTCGTTCTTGAAAATATCGAAAAATTACAATCTGAAAATACCTTTACGATTATTACCGCGCATCAGCCAAGTCTCTTTACAGGACCATTGTATTTTATTTATAAAAACATCACGGCTATTAACCTGACCAAGCAATTAACAGCAAAATATCCTGATTATCAGTTTGTTCCTGTGTTTTGGATGGGAAGTGAAGACCATGATTTTGAGGAAATTAACCATTTGAATATTTTTAATAAAAAAATAGAATGGCAAAACGAGGAAGCTGGCGCAACAGGAATGATGTCAACGGATACGTTTGCGCCAACTTTGGCGGATTTGAAGGAAATATTGGGCGATTCCGAAAATGCAACACATATATATAGTGTTCTCGAAAAATGTTTTTCGGCTGGAAAAACCTATGCTCAAGCTACTTTTGAGTTAGTTAACACCCTTTTTGAGAAAGAAGGTTTGGTCGTTTTATTATCCAATAATGCAGACTTGAA
>CAKZLT010000335.1 GCA_937127195.1 uncultured Saprospiraceae bacterium | reverse complement strand
GTTTATACCTCTGGAGAGGTAAGCGAAGCACTTTCGTGGCTGACCGAGTTGGACAAGCAATACAACTTGACGGATGAAAATTACGGAATGGCAGATTTTATTCAAGACTTGATTGATAAAGGTTACATTAATCAGCCTGAGCAAAAAGATCCGAGTTTTAGACCTACTGCCAAAATGGAAATTTCTATTCGCCAACAAGCTCTGAATGATGTATTTGGTGAAATCAAAAAAGCCAAACAAGGAAAGCATAACACGAAACACGGCGGACTCGGAGACGAAAATACGGCAGACCTTCGACCATATCAATTCGGTGATAAACTAGACCAAATTGCGATGTCGGAATCTATCCGAAATGCTCAAATTAATAATGGCTTAGATGAGTTCCGTTTAACGCAAAACGACCTTGAAGTTCGTGAGACTTTGTATCAATCACAAATGAGTACGGTGCTGATGATTGACATTTCACATTCAATGATTTTATATGGTGAAGATAGAATTACACCCGCCAAAAAGGTTGCAATGGCACTTTCTGAGCTGATTACAACTCGTTATGCTAAAGATACTTTAGATATAATTGTGTTTGGAAATGATGCTTGGCAGATAGAAATAAAAGATTTACCATACCTGAAAGTTGGTCCTTATCATACCAATACGGTTGCAGGATTGGAGCTAGCAATGGACATTTTGCGCCGTCGAAAAAATCCAAATAAACAGATTTTTATGATTACAGATGGAAAACCAACTTGTATCAAACGCGGTAAGAAGTATTATAAAAATAGCTTTGGTTTAGATAAAAAAATCGTTAATCGAACACTTAATTTGGCGCAACGCTGCCGAAAATTAAACATTCCGATTACAACATTTATGATTGCACGCGACCCGTATTTAATGCGTTTCGTTGACCAATTTACAACGGCGAATAACGGAAAAGCCTTTTATAGTTCGCTGAAAGGCTTGGGAGAATTTATTTTCAGGGATTATAAAGACAATAAGAAAAAGAAGTAATTTTGAGTAGGGAGTAGGTTATTTTTTGCCTACTCCCTTAGAAAATATACTAGTTGAAGAACCGCAGAAGTAGCTACTTCTGCGGTTCTTTTGTTTTTGGCTCATTATTTTATTGTATTTTTGTAAGAAAGAAAGAAAGAAAGACATCTTATGATATTAGAAATAGGAAAGAAGGCAACCCTTAGAGTTGTTAAAGAATTGGATTTTGGGATTTATTTGGATGGTGGACCTTATGGCGAGATTTTGTTACCGATTAAGCAAGTTCCTGAAGATACTGAACCAGAAGACAAATTAGAGGTTTTTATTTACTGTGATAGTGAAGACCGCCTGATAGCGACAACACTTACGCCAAAGGCAATGGTTGGAGAGTTTGCTTTTTTGGAAGTCGTGGATACCAACGAATTTGGGGCGTTTTTGGATTGGGGCATTCCTACGAAACATTTATTTGTTCCATTTAAGGAGCAAGTCGATGATATGAAAATAGGTAGAAGCCATATTGTATATATATATTTAGATGAAAAAACCGACCGAATTGTAGGTTCATGCCGTTTGAATCGCTATATTGAACAAGAGGCGGAAGGTTTTGAAGCTGGACAAAAAGTGGATATTCTCGTTGCAAAACGTACTGAAATGGGTTTCAAAGCGATTGTTAATGGTGAGTTTACAGGCGTTTTGTATCAAAATGAACTATTCAAACCAGTCAAAGTTGGAGATAAATTAACCGCTTTTGTTAAGAAAGTACGTAATGATAAAAAGTTAGATTTGAGCTTGCAACGACAAGGCTTTAGAGCAATGATTGACCCTGCAAGTGACAAGATTTTAGCTAAACTTGAAGAAAGCAATGGCTATTTGCCATTGACAGACAAAAGTCCTCCGCCAGTGATTTATGAGGTTTTTCAGATGAGTAAGAAGGCTTTTAAGAAGGCAATAGGTAATTTATACAAACAAAAAGCTATCAATATCGCCAAAGATGGTATTTATTTGATGAAGAGAAAATAATTGAAATTCTACAAAAAACGAGAAGGGAAGGTTTCCTTCTCGTTTTTTATTAGTTGTTTTTATAAAAAAATGCGCCCAAAATGAGCAAACAAAAAGAACGAATCACTGTTATCTAATGATTAAATAACAAAATAATAGAAGTCATGGCAGGTAGAGATCCATATAATCAATATAAAAGTGACTATAAAAATTTGATTTTACACCCTTACAAAATCATGTTGTTTTTCTTGCTTATCAGTGTTTCGATGATTTTTGTGGGAGTAATTGCAGCTTATCTTTATCAGCGAATAACCATGAAATTTGAGCCTGTTCGCTTGCCTTATGTCTTTCTTTTGAATGCTTGTATTTTGTTGTTAAGTAGTTATACGCTCAATTTGTCTCATAAGGCTTACCTCGAAGATAATACCGAAAAATATAAAAAAATGCTTTTGGCAACGCTGGGAGTAACGCTTATTTTCATGGCAGCACAAGCCGCGAGTTGGACGTGGATGTATAATACAGGACAGTTTCCTGCATCGGGTATTGGTGGTCAATATATTATAGTTTTTGGTGTTTTGCACTTTGTCCACATTTTTGCAGGGTTACCATTTTTTATACTTTTTATTATAACAGCTTACAAGCGAATGAAAGAACCTGTAAGTGTTTTGATTTATTTTTCTGACCCAGAAAAGAAAATGAAATTACGTTTACTTTCTGTTTATTGGCATTATTTGGATGTACTTTGGTGGATTTTAGTGTTGTTTTTTACTTTCAACTATTTGATTTAAATAAATATTAAAAAGGCTACCAATAAAAGCATCTCTGTTCTCTTAGTGCAGAGCGCGGTCTTTTACTCTCTGTTCTGAATAGTAACAAGCATTTTATAAAAAAAATAACCGTTCAATAAAAATCAGTTTACCTTATTAAGCTGCATTTTTTTCTACAAAATCTATTTCAAGATGAATGAATTTTATACAAAAAACAAAGTAATACAATGGATAGTAGCTATTATTATGGCTGTGTTGTTATTTGTAATAATGGGATTTTATTTTGACAAAATGACTTCAAGCTTATTGGGATTTTTACTTTTTTTTGTTTTTGTACCTGTTTTTCAATTCTTAGCAACGCCCATATTTACGTTGACAGGAGGCTATCGTTATTTATCTCCGATGCTTTTGGTTTTTTCGGCTACGGATAAGAAATATGACTTGCATAACGGTACTTCGTTTGATTATCTGATGGTGATGAGAAATACAAAGCCAGGCTCAGAATGGCAGCACAAAATGTTATTTTATTACATTGATGGGCTTTTAGAGATTGTCCGAAGAGTCGAAGCTAATGAAATTCCTGAAACGATTGAAGTAAGAGGAAGTTCTTACTTTTTTAGCGCAAGCACAGCCAAACGATTAGGCTTTGAACTTTCAGAAACAGGCACTTTTGAAAAATTTAACCTTGTTGTGAATTATTTAGATTTGCTCTGGATGTATTCTCTTACCTATGGTCGATTAAAATTTCCAGAACTCAATGATATAAAAACGGCAACTTCTTCGGGTAAGATATTGGTTGAAAAGAAAGCCTATTTACTTCAATTAAAAAGCTATTTAGA
>CAKZLT010000334.1 GCA_937127195.1 uncultured Saprospiraceae bacterium | reverse complement strand
TTCACTAAGTACATGAGCAAAAGTAATCCTGTATTCTAACTCGTCTTTTTTCTGCTCACGTACTTATTTACCCTTGATAGTTGCAAATATAGAAAAGAAAAGGTTATTTCCTACTCCCTTCGATATTTGATAAAAAAATAAAAAACGGTTTTAATATTTCGCTATTGAAATATTAAAACCGTTTTGATTTTATTTTGCTTTAAAAACTAGCTATTTAGATAACAAAATGCTATGCTGCCTCGCTTGCTGCTGCTTTTAATTCTGCCGCATTGACTGCTTCGATTTCTTTATCAATATAATACAAACTCATTGGACCATTGCCAATCAAGCGGATTTTATCCAAAATAGTTCTAACTAAAGCTTCTTCCTCACGTTGTTCTGCAACATACCAATCAAGGAAATTTCTAGTAGTAAAATCATTTTCTTGATGTGCCAATTCTACTAATTTATTAATAGATTCTGTTACTTTTTGCTCGTGTGCATAAGTCTTTTGAAACACCTCTTGAATATTATCAAAATCAGCAGGTGGCTGTGCTATTGCGGGTACAATCGCCTTGCTATCGACTTCGCTCAAGTAGTCAAAAATGCGAAGCATGTGGCTGTGTTCTTCGGCAGATTGACGCTGAAAATATTGTGCGCATCCTTCCAAACCTTCATTGTCAGACCAAGAAGCCATTGATAAATAATAAAAAGAAGCATACCCTTCCATCGCAATTTGCTCATTAAGGGCATCTCTCATCGTATCTGAAATCATATTATTTTTATTCTATTTTTGTAAAAAAAGTTACACTTATTTATGTGCAAAGTTATAGTTTTCTAACAAAAAAAAGAAGATATAGTTTGAACTTCAACTATAATTAAAGTCAGTCTAAATAGAGATAAAAGGACTTGTTGTCGGTTGTTCTACTAAAATAATTTGAAGAAAGATGATAAGGATTAGATTAGCGCAAAAATCGGATTTGGCTATTATTGCCAAAATAAGAATTGATAATTGGAGAACCACTTACAAAGGGTTGTTGCCACAAGGATTCTTGGATGAATTGGATTATGAAAAAGAAACAAATTCATGGGAAGAATTTATAAAAAAGGACTTACATCAGGTGTATGTAGCCATTGATAAAAATGACGTAATATTGGGTTTTGCAGGAATTAAGCCTTTTGAAAATGAATCCAATATAGGCGAATTACACGCTTTGCATACTTCGCAAGCTGCTAGAGGAAAAGGTGCTGGAAAAGCGTTGATTTATTATGTTGCAGCGTATTTTAAAAATCAAAACATCAACGAAATGCGACTTTGGGTGGTTACAGGAAATGATAAAGCAGAAGCAATTTACAAACATTTAGGGGCAGAAATATATATTACCCGAGTAGATAAAATCAATGGAACTGATGTGCCAGAAATTGGAATGCGATGGAGTGATTTGAGTTTGATGTAAAATTTTTTTAGCGCATTGCTTTTTTATGAAAAATGTTTTACTTTGTTGTATGCTTTTTTATAAAAAAACTAAAAAACAATGAAAACAAAAGCCATCTTTATTGTAATATTATCAATTCAAGGGTTTTCTGCTTTTGCTCAACTTTCAGCCCTTGAAAAAGAAGCTCTTGACTTGATTCATCCCGTTTATGCTAAAGTTATTTCTGGTATGGATACGGTTTTTATTTTAAAAAATCAAGTAACAGAGCTAAAGCCATATCTCGAAAAGTTGGAATTATTATCAGTAGATACGATAAGAATTGATAGCACAATCGTCTATGAAGAGCAATATAATAGGCGTACTTTTTCGACAGAGCCAATATATGGTGAAATGAGTAGAATAAATGTTCTTTCTAAAGAGAAAATCGTAGAAAGAGGTCAGTCAGCAGAATATGGAACGGTCACAGAGATAGTTAAAGTCAAAGATGCAACCACTAGATGGGTGGTGCGAAAGTGCAAAGGCCCTAATTTCGGAATAGCAGGAAATCCTGATGATTGCCAAAATTGGGTGCTAGTCGAAGTACCAGCACGTTATGAAGAAGTCACAAAAACTATCTTAACTAATAAACCTACTTCAAAACTTGTGAAGATTCCAGCAGAATATGGCAGGATAACAAAACGATTTATAAAGCAAAAGCCCCAAATCCTGAAAACCGAAAGTTTGAATTTAAAATATAGAAGCGACACTATCATGATTCAAACCAAATGGGCAGCAGAACGGGTTGTTAATACACCTGCTCAATATACTTGGACTTTGGATACGATTTGGATGCCAGAAGCAGAACAGAAGTTGAGTTCGGTCATGCAAGCAGACTATAAGATAGTTGATGAAATGGTTGTAATTGGACTTCCAATGACTCGATGGTTTAGAATTCCAATTGTAGGTTGTAGTGGAGGTTGGGCAATGGAAGAAATTCCTGCTAAAACAATGACTATTCAAAAAGTGATTGCTTGTCTTCCAACTCATTGGGGCAATCCTGAAAATATAAAATCTAAGAAGATTAGATATAGAATTATTCCTAGAAAAACACTAAAAACACCTGCATCAACAACGATTGAGCATTTTGCTTCTGTTTTTGAACCTAAAATTACTCAAGTAGCTTTGAATGCTAGAGAACATTGTAAGGAAACTTTACACATTCAAGCAACAGAATTAATTTACATTTATAAAAAGAAATAAAAAAAGCCACGAATACACGAATAAAAAACTATTCGTATATTCGTGGCTTTCTCAGACCGTCAGCGAAGCATGAGCGTCCGTCCACCGTCAAGGCGAATGCCGTCCGTCCACCGTCTTTACTTAGCGACTACGAATTTCTTTCCAATTGCAGCACCATCCACTTCAAAAAGAATAATATAATTTCCCGAAGTTAAGTCACTGATATTCAATTGATGTTGCGTGTTTCCGTTGATGTTATTCAAGGTTTTTGATTGTAATAATTGACCAGTTGTATTAAATATTTTATAAGCGACATTTTTATAAATATCATTTTTAATATTAAAATTCAAAACGTTTTGAGCAGGATTTCCTAAAATTTCTACTTCAAAACCATCCAATCCAGCCACTACATTAGTTGTTTTGGTAACCATTCCTACCCAACGCGCATTAAATTCTTGCGCATAAATATTTGCAATAGTTGCATCATGAATAATCAATGTATTCTCGTCATTATTACTTTCGGCAGCCGAAGTCCAGTTGTGAGAACCAACAATTACCATTGGGTCAGAAGTTGGCATTCCAGCATCAACAATTCCGTATTTATGGTGTAGCAAAGTAGTTGGCACATGGTCTTTTACATCAATACCAGCATTGAGTAATGTTTGAAATTCGCCTCCTGTGTCATTGATATTGTCAATCATTCCTCGAACATTAACACCAGTATTGTGTCTTTCTACTAATACATCTCTCAAATCGTTGCGTGTAAAAGTCAACATAGCGAATTCAATATCCGAATCTGCCGTTTGAAGTGCGGTTACAATTTCACTCGTCGTTCCATCAGTAGGAGAGAAGTAAGATTCAACAGGAATACCGCCAATAATGAATTTGTGTGGCGTATTATTGCTTTTTTCTGAGCCTAATTTTTTAGTAAAAATACCTACACTTGCTCCAGAACC
>CAKZLT010000333.1 GCA_937127195.1 uncultured Saprospiraceae bacterium | reverse complement strand
CTTAATTGATTGTCACTCAATTTCTACTAACTAATGGAATTCAAAGATACGCACCGTGAAATAGTTGAAGCCTGTATGTCGGGTTCTCGGCAAGCTCAGTTTCAGCTTTATAAGCTGTATTCGAAAGCCATGTATAACATCTGCTGCCGAATGCTCAACAGTGAAGCCGATGCAGAAGATATTCTTCAAAATTCCTTTATGGATGTGTTTTCAAAGTTACATTACTTTCGTTTTGAATCCTCTATTGGTGCGTGGATTAAGCGAATTGTAGTCAATAATTGTATTAATTTTTTAAAGAAAAAACGCTTACAAATAGTAGATATAGGCGAAAAAGATGTAGTTGACGACTCTAAAAAAGAGGTTTGGAATGACTCTCAACTGAATGTAAAAGAAATTAACGCAGCTATCAATTTATTACCTGATGGGTATCGTGTGGTCTTAAATTTATATTTATTAGAAGGCTATGACCATCAAGAAATTGGAGAAATTTTGAGTATTTCGGCTTCGACATCAAAGTCACAGTATAGCAGAGCAAAGAAAAAATTAAGAGGAATTTTAGAAAATCAAAAAGATAACCTACGTCGAATGATTAGTTAATTTTTTTTAAAAAAATCCATTCTATCATTTGTTCATTCACTCATTAATAGAGGGTTATGGCTAAAATAATATCAATCATGCAAGATGATTTTGAAAAATTCGTAAGAAATAATAGAGAAGAATTCGATTTGAAAGAACCGAATTTTGACTTATGGAATAATATAGAACAACAACTTAATCAGCAAGAACAACAAAAAAAATCTCCGCTGAGGGCAGTTGTGTCCGAAAAATCGACTAGCATTCGTAGAAAAATGCTTCGATACGCAAGTGTGGCAGCAGTTGGCTTGTTGCTTTTGACTGTCGGAGGCGTAATCGGAAGTCAATGGTCTGGTGGAAATTATAACAATCAGCCTATTGTAGAAATTTCTCTAGGAGAAGTATCTGATGAATATGCAGAACTCGAAAATTATTATTCACAGCAAGTGAATATGAATATTGAAAAGCTAAAAAAATATAATTTTGATGATAATATCTTAGAGGATATTGCAGAGTTAGATGCCGCCTTTCAGGAACTAAAACGCGAACTAGGCGACACGCAAGTTATGTCTGATGAAGAAATCATTCATGCAATGATTGAGAATTATCAGATGAAAATAGATATTTTGGAACGTGTACTAGAACGTATTCCAAATGATAAAAAAAGTAAAAACAAGGAAGATGATGAACCTCAAAGGAAACAATTGAATATGTAAATTGTATTCTTTTTGAAAAGAAATAAAAATTTGTAGCAGCTACTTTTTTATATAAATGTGTCTAAAAGGTATCAACTTACTTTTTGAGTACACTTAGTAATGATGTGTTTTAAATTAAAAAGTCTAATGAAAAAAATAATAATATCAATAGGAATATACACCATGTTGCTACTCACTAGTGTAGCAATTCCGCAGGAATTAAGTGGAAAGGAGCTTTCTAAAAAGTCAGAATTTAAGAGAAAAATATCTAAAGAATTTCCAATTTCGGCTACTGGAAAAATTAACGTTACGGGCAAATATGGTCATTTGAATGTTAGTACTTGGGAGAAAAACAAGGCTAAATTTGATGTAAAAATCATTGTCAAAGCCAACAGCAAGGAAAAAGCAGACAAAACATTTGAACGTATTAACATCAACTTTAGCAATGGAAAAGACTATGCAAAAGCCTTGTTTGAAATAAAAGATGGCTCTTGGAAAGATTATAAAGGGGTGAGTTATCAAATTCATTATGAAATAAAAATTCCTGCTGGTTGTAGTGTCGATTTGTATAATAAATATGGAAATATTCACTTAACAGACATAAGGGGAAGTGCCAAAATCGAAAACAAATACGGAAATATAAAAACAGGTGATATTGGAAAAGAGGTGAATTTGCAACTTGGTTATGGTAGTGCTAACATAGGTAACATTGAAAACCTAAATGCTGAAATCAAATATTCAAAATTGGATATTAATTCAGCAAAAGATATTAAAATCGAAAGTAAATATTCACAAATCTATGTCGATAAAGCACACGATATTAAGTCGGAATCCAAATATGATAAGTTCTATCTCGGCGATGTTAACAATATCAGAAGCTACGGAAAATACGATAATTTTAAAATAAAAAGCCTTCATAATTTAGATGCTACGGGTAAATACAGTGACTATGATATTAAGAATCTTCATGGCAAAATTGATTTAGATATGAAGTATGGCGACGCGGTTATTCACAAAACGCACAACACTTATCAAGGCATCAATTTTAAGGGTGAATACGCTGATTTGCATGTAGAATTGGCTGGTGTAGGAAGTGGATTTAGGCTAAATGGTCAATACGCAAAAATTAAATTACCTTCTAGTGCAAAGAAAAAAAATTACGAAAACGAACGAGGAGCAATCTCAACTGAAGGTCATATTGGCTCAAACAATCATACTATCAAAGCTACACTCAAATATGGTAGCGTAGTTATTTTTGAATAGTTTTTTTTTTGAATGTTGAATGTTGAATGTTGAATGTTGAAATTTGAATGCTCCGCTGTTTCGATTAAACAAATAGCGGAGCATTCTAATTTCATCATTCAACATTCAAATTTTCTAGAAATACCTGCTTCCTTAGCTGCTTCTGCTGTGCTATCAAATCTGTAAACGTATTCTAATAGTTTATTCAAATTATCTTCAAATTCAATGTGATAATCTTCATGTAACTTACTAGCCGTTTTTATAATAAAAGTCAAACGCTGGATAATGTATTTTGTAAAGGTCTCCGAGCGTTTTCGCGGAAAAGCTTCCAACATCTCCAAATGGCGTTCAAAAGCCGTTTTTAATAATAAAATAGTCAATATTACTGCGCCTAATTTATCTTTAGTTATTTTGACATGATGCGTAATTTGAGCATTAAGCGGTCGCATATCCATCATTAAATAGCCTGGTGTAAGCCCTCGAATTCCTTTAGGATAGATATTTTCTAGGATTAACTTTTCTAAATACCTCACTCTTTCGTCCACTTCGGAGTCAGTAGCTAATAATTCATGATTAAGTTTTTCGGTCAATATTGAGTCTTTGGCAATCAGTCGAAACAATAATTTATCCTTTTCCTTCGTCGGCATTGCTGCTATTGCCTTTTTTAATTCATCTCTTAATTTTGCCATTTTTTCCCGTATTTAATGCGTTTTTTCAAACTTTCAATAAAAAATGAAAATTAATTCTCTTTTTACTCAACTTAGTCTTTTGTATCTTTGTTCAAAGTTTTTGAAATACATAGGCACAAAGAAAAGTTGAAATATAAAGATATGAATATAAACGATTTATTACATAGAGCTTTACAACTAGAATCATTGAGTGCGGAAGAAGGTGTTTTTCTTTTTGAAAATGCACCGATGACCGACTTGATGCACGTTGGGCATCGCTTACGTCAACATCACGTTCCGAATGATGTGGTGACTTGGATTATTGACAGAAATTCTAATACGACTAATGTTTGTATTGCCAATTGTAAGTTCTGTAATTTCTACCGAAAGCCAGGACACGAGGAGCAATACACGACTACGATTGAAGAATATAAGGTCAAAATTGATGAGTTGTATAAATATGGCGGTAATCAATTGTTGCTTCAAGGCGGTCATCACCCCGATTTGGGATTAGACTTTTATGTAAAAACGTTTAGTGAACTCAAAGCTTTATATCCAGACTTGAAGTTGCATGCATTAGGCCCACCTGAGATTGCACACATCGCAAAACTAGAGCAAACTACACACACCGAAGTATTGCAAGCCTTAAAGGATTCTGGTTTAGATTCATTGCCTGGTGCTGGCGCTGAGATATTGAGTAATCGCGTTCGTCGCTTGATTTCTAAAGGAAAATGTACTGGTGAAGAATGGCTCGACGTGATGCGTGCTGCTCATCAATTAAATATAACAACTTCGGCAACGATGATGTTTGGGCATATCGAAACGAACTTAGAACGCATGGAACACTTGGTGGATTTGCGTCAAGTACAATCCGAAAAGCCCGCAGATAGCAAAGGTTTTGTTGCTTTTATTCCGTGGCCATTCATGGATGAAGATACTATCTTAAGAAAACTGAAACGCGCTCGCAACGATGTCACCTCTGAAGAATACGTCAAAATGATTGCAATGAGTCGTATTATGTTGCCAAATGTAACCAACATTCAAGCCTCATGGCTGACGGTTGGTAAGCAAGTGGCACAAGTTTGTTTGCACTCAGGAGCGAATGATTTTGGTAGTATTATGATTGAAGAAAATGTTGTTTCGGCAGCAGGTGCTCGTTTTCGATTTACATCAGATGGTATTCAAGAATCCATTCGAGAGGCTGGTTTTAGACCACAATTGAGAACTCAAGAGTACGGATACCGTGATTTGCCTGCTAATATTATACAACAAAATTTGAATAAAGCAGAGCTGATTGTAGATTAATTCAAGTCCAATATTTTAAATTTTTCTGATTGTAACAGATTGCAGTGATAGTTAATCTCATTAAAAATACTTGGTGACGCACCTAAAGGCACTTTTATTTTATTTGTAACTTTTATTCTACAAACAGTGCCGCAGC
>CAKZLT010000332.1 GCA_937127195.1 uncultured Saprospiraceae bacterium | reverse complement strand
CATTAACAGATAATGAGCATGAAGGTGCAAAAAATGCACTTTGGTGGGCAGCAATGACTTATGTTTCAGCAGCTTTATCGGCAGTTGTTCAGGTACTTTACTTAGTCATGATATTAATGAATAAAAGAAATAGTTAGATAAAATATATGGTTCTTTGAAGTATTTTGAATTTTCACAGTCTTTTTCAAAGAACCAAATATATTACACTTTTTTAATGATTATAGAGTCGGACGCTTTCAAAGCGTCCGACTCTTGTTGTTTAGATTAGTCCATCAACTGAGTTAGTTTATAAATATCATTCAAACCATTCTGAACGCTGATGATATCATCATGCATATATCTATCTTTATCATAATAATGAATGCCCAATGAATCTAATTGAGCCAATAATTTTTGGCTATTATCAGATAAATTGATTTTCAATATACGTCCTAATTGTTTCTCACGCATATTTAGAGCTTGCTTACTGACAATCAAATGTAAAGCTAAAATCTTTTCCACATTTCCAGTAATTTCTAATGCTTGCCTTCCTGCAATTGGTCCCATACTAACATGGTCTTCTTGATTAGAACTAGTTGGAATAGAGTCCGCAGAAGCAGGGTGTACTAATACTTTATTCTCACTAACCAAACTAGCGGCAGTATATTGCATAATCATCATACCTGAATTAAGTCCAGCTTCTTCTACTAGAAAAGCAGGTAAACCATCATTATGACCTCTATCAACAAGTTTACAAATTTGTCGTTCTAACAGATTACCAATTTCAGCAACAGCCAATTTCAAATAATCTAAGACCAATGCTAATGGTTGTCCATGGAAGTTTCCACCAGAAAGGATTCGACTTTTTTCTATTTCATGCCCATTGTGAAGGACTTGACCTTTCATAAAAATAATAGGATTGTCAACTACAGCATTTAATTCGTTTTCAACCACACTCGTAACATGTCGAATAGCTTCGAGGCTTGCGCCAAATACTTGAGGCGTACAACGGACAGAATAAGAATCTTGTGGTGTTATTTTCTTGTTTGCAATAGTTAATAATCGTTCATAAGAAAGCCAATCAACGGTATCTTCATCTTTTAAGTTTTTGATTAAAAACTGACAAAATGCCTGTGGAAGGCTTTCCATTAGTTGTTGGATTGAACTAGGTTGTAGTAGTTCTTTGGCGTTTTGATACGTTGAAATAATTGAAAGTGTATTAATCTCATCTTCTAATTTTTTCAATTTAGCTCTTTCTAGAACTTCAATTCTTGCTTTGATAGCTGTTTGAAAGAAAGAGAAATCTTGAATATCAAAAGCACTAAGAGGAATTGCTTCTACTATACTAGCTGGAGTGATGCCAATAAGTGAGCTATTTTTAAAATAACCTAATAAATGCTTGGCAACAGTGTGTTGTCCTGCGTGTCTTCTGACAATGTGAATTACTTCATCAAAAGCTTGACTACGCGCACTAATTGCTTCTGCAAACATCGCTGCACTCATTGTACTTCCTTGTAAGAGTAGTCGGGCTTGATGAACGCCAATTACGCCCAATGCATTCATAACGGTTGTTCCGTTAATCATAGCAAGACTTTCTTTGTGTGTCAATCGACATTGAGCAATAGGCATTTGATAATTGAGGTCATTTTCTGTTAAGCTATTTTTAGTATTAAAATCGTTTATTTCTTGATTTTTCGCTTTGATAGCAGGTAGTTCATATAATTCGGGTAATGTATACAGTTGATTTTTATAAAAAACTTTACCAACACCAATCAAAGTAATTGCCATGTGACAAAGCGGAGCTAAATCGCCACTTGCGCCAACAGAACCTTGTTGAGGAATGTAAGGATGAATACCTTGATTAAGAAATTGAACTAATAATTTGATGGTATTAAGTCGAATACCAGAGTGCCCAGCGAGTAAGGTATTTATACGAATGGTAACAATAGCCCGAACAATTGTTTCACTAAAAGGCTGTCCAACTCCCGTAGCATGAGATATAATCAAGTTATGTTGTAAGGTTTCGGCATCTTTTGTTCGGATACGTTTATCGGCATTTGGTCCAAAGCCAGTCGTGACTCCATATACAATTTTACCCTCTTTAACCTGTTGATGTATAAAGGTTTGTGATGCACGAACGTTTTTGATTGCGTTAGGATGAATAGCTATTTCGGCGTGATTTATAGCTACATCAATGACTTTTTGAATAGTCAAGGTGTTACCGTCTAAGATTATTTTTCTCATTTTTTATAAAAATTTTAACTAAAGAGTAGCCATTTGCCTTCGCTCGTGCGTTACATAATAGATAACTATTCTTTAGTTATTAGTTGAATAGATGGTCAAACATATTAGATTTTTGCTTCTTTAGCAAATCTTAAATAGAGGAAAGAATACTAACTGACTTATCTGAAAGTGTAAAGGAAAAGGCTTTTGCTAAAATGTTTCAGTTTAAGAGTTGTTTTTTTGTAAAAAAGATATAAATTGTTTCATAGATTGCATCTCTTTTATATATTTGCTAGAATAGTTCACTAAATAAAGATAGTAAAAATGACAGCCACACTAACTTATACGCTTATTCTAGGAGTTATTTTTGTAGGTCGTAAAGCAATAAAAATGGTTGCTCATCAAGAGACACAAAAAGAGCAGTTATAAAATTCTAACTTTTTAATCAAAACCAAATTTTCCAAATATATTAGAATCAAAAAAGGGAATCACAAATTAATGTCATTCCCTTTTCTTTATCAAATTGAGTTGATAAAATTATTTTTAATAAACGCTTATTTCTTACCGAAAAATCCTCCTAATAAGCTTTTACCAATATTCAAAGCATCATCAGTGATACTTCCGTCACCGTCTTGATCTAACAAGTTAGCTACAAACCCCAAGTTACCACCTTTTTTAGTCGCTTCTCCTTGATTTTGAAGTAATCCTAAAACACTATTGATGTCAAGTCCGCCACCTTGAGCCTTACC
>CAKZLT010000331.1 GCA_937127195.1 uncultured Saprospiraceae bacterium | reverse complement strand
TATAAAAGTATTCCTCCCTACTGCTCCATAACAACATCAGACTCTACTTTCATCAGGACGGCTTGGTCATTTCAATAACGTGTTTTGGGACACTTGAAAATAAACCGTATCATGTCCTAATTTCTTGTCCCCACTCACTGGCATTAGAATCAAAGGTAGAATTTATTCTATAAACAGATGGTTTTACTAAGCACAGCACATTAATGCCAGCTCTGCAAGAGGGACAGTCCTATGGTTCGGTGCCGACACTGTCAGCATGTTTGATTAGTATAGTCTGTGTTCACAGTGAAAATGACCTTGTTGTGTAAACACAGCTGTGCATATGTACACGTGATAAACAGATTCTCGTGTGTACACTGTCAGATAAAATCCTGTAAAAATGTATTAAAGTGAACAGTTATAAGTATGTGCTGGATTTTCTTGTGTAGAGGTTGTATTATCTCCAAAATCCCAGCTCCAATTAGAAGAAGGACAAGCCGTTGTATTCGTAAATTGAACATTCACTTGGTCACAACCCTGTGTTGGTGTGTGTGCAAATGCCAAATTATTATTAGCAAATACTTCTATGTAATCCGCTACGATTATCGTATCAGAACAATTAGAAGATGAAGAAGTATCTGTCGAAATCAACATCACATCATACATTCCAGGATTTGCATAAATATGAGTTGGACTTTGTACTGACGATGAATCTCCATCTCCAAAATACCATTGATATTTCATATTAGCCCCAGAAGGCGAATTCGTTGTATTCGCAAAATTCACAGTTGCAGGAAAAGAGCAATATTGAGTCGTTGCAGTTGTAAAGCCAGCCGCAGGAATTCCCGATACTGTTACATGACCACTTTTGACTACTTGATCCGAACAACCATTTTGGTCGGTCACCGTCAGTGATACTGTATAAGAATTGATATTATTATAAACAAATTGAGGGTTTTGGAGGTTGCTTGATGCACCTGTTCCAAAGCTCCACTGCCACGAATTGATTGGGTTAGAACCTGCTGTGGACATATCAGTGAACTGAACATCAACTGGCGCGCACCCTGTCGATGGTACACTTGAAAACTCTGCGGTAGGAGAACTTGCGACATCTATCAAATCGGTCAAACAAAGCGTATCACTATTCCCTAAAGAATCCGTGACGGTCAAACAAATAGTGAATAATCCTGCTGTGTTAAATACTTTTGCTGGGTTTTGTACACCAGTAGTTGTATTATCTCCAAAATCCCAGTTCCAAGAAGCAATTCCTGAAGCTGTTGACGTAGATAAATCTGTAAATTGAATCAAAACAGGCGTACAACCTGTATTTACATTTGCGGAAAAGTTAGCATTTATCTGTCCATATAAGCTGGAAGATAAAGCTACTAAAGTGATTAAAGAGCATAATTTGGTAAAGAACTTAAGCATACACTTAGTTTTTTTATTGTGTCAGTTAAACGTTAGCTACAATCTTAATTTTTAAAATTCTTTAGGGTACATTACAAAGTCAAAATCTATGCGAAATACAACATTTTTAAGAAAAGATACTGGTTACTATTCAGCATCATCAAATGTAATACCATTTAACCACTAATTAAACGAATTTGCACTAATGATTAGTGAAAATTAGCGTAATTAGTGGTTTATAAATCATAATCATTCAGCTTGCTGAATAGTTACAAAAAGAGGAGTAATTATTTTTGAACTATAATATATTTTATAAAAACAAAAGTCGCAGGTTATAAATATTCGACTACCCACCAATGAACAAACAGAAATGAACTCTCTCGCAAAATAATTTAAAATTAGATTTATGAACTTATTTACTCGGTTAACAAATATTGGGGTAAAATCAGATTTAACTAGGCATAATACTAAAACCGTTAGATTACTCAATATTATTTGTATTACTTGGTATATAGTTATATTGCTTTTTCTTATTACGAATTTTCTTTTTAATCAAAAATATTTCCTTGTCACTTCAAGTACTCATATTGTACAGTTTTTGATTTTAATGTCAATACAATATCTCCAGTACAAAGGAAAATATAAGGTTGCACAATTTATATTCATCTCATCAGGATTTTTATATTTTTTTACTTTAAGTAACTTTTTGGTAAAAGGTCAACAGATAGAGTTTTTTTATATCTTAATTCCTATTTTTTCTTTACTCTTTTTAAATAAAAATATTTACCACTACTTTTTCTTAGTCGTCGCTATCTTTTGTTTTTCGGTAGTTCCTGAATTTTTTCATGTCTATCCTGCCACACGTACATCGTCGGCTATATCTATGCCTAATCTGTTTATTATGATTTTTTTGATGTTTAAATACTTCAAAGATGAAAACACTAAAAATGAATTGATTTTAGAAGAAGATAGAGAACAAATAGAAAAAGATAAGATTAAAATTGAGCAACAAGCCTATGAGTTAAAAGAGTTGAATGAGTTTCAAACACACTTTTTTATCAATATTACTCATGAACTAAGAACGCCTTTGACTTTGATAAAAGGAAATGTATTTGGTGCAAAAAAGACGAATGCGCTTAACGAAATTCAAGAGAAGTTAGATAAAGTTTTAATCCATTCTAATAAGATTGAAAATCTAATTAATGACATTATTGATGTTAGTAAAGCAGAAACAAACACATTATCATTAAACTGGGAATCACACGCTATCAATCCAATTATTCAAAAACAATACCTTACGTTTAGACCATTGTTTGAAGAACAAGGTATCAATTTTGAATATGCTCTACCCGAAAAAAATGTTTATGTCGAAATAGATAAACTCTATTTTGAAAGAGTGATTGGAAATATTTTAGTGAATGCCGCTAAATACACTCCTAAAGGTGGTCATGTAGCGATTTTTATTACAAATACTGATGACCAAATAAGTATTCATATAAAAGATAATGGTATTGGAATCGCTTTAGGTGAAGAAGAAAAGATTTTTAATCGTTTTTATCAAATCAATAATGACATTAATAATGCAAGCGGAAGCGGTATTGGTTTGGCATTTTGTAAAGAAGTGATACAGCTATTAAAAGGCGATATTAAGGCATTACAAAATGAAGATGAAGGTGCGACTTTCAGCATTACTTTGCCAAAAAATCACGTAAACGGAGTGGATATTTTACCTAAGCCTGATATAAATATTGATTCCGAAAAACCTACTTTGTTATTGGTTGAGGACAATACTGACATGAGAGAATATTTGAGTTCTATTTTAACAGATTATAATCTTATTGAAGCAAGAAATGGCGAAGAAGCATTGGAAATATTAAAAGATAACTCTGTTGATGCTTTAATAACGGATTATATGATGCCAAAAATGGACGGTTATGAACTTATCAAACAAATAAAAGAAAGGAAATATTCTTTTCCAA
>CAKZLT010000330.1 GCA_937127195.1 uncultured Saprospiraceae bacterium | reverse complement strand
AAATCTCAATGGCGCATAAGGTTTAGGGAATGAAGAAAGGGGTTAGCCCCGTTTGCGTTCATTTTGCACCGCAGATGTCTGCGATTCTTTTGCGTCGAAATCCGCCACCGTCTGGCGGGCAATATCGATAGCCGCCTGACGTGCGGCCCGCAATTTTTCTTCCACGGCCTCCAATTCCTTGGCAACAGGTGAGACCGGCTCTGGTGTCGGTTTGGAGGTTTCAGGTGGGAAAATATCTTCTTGTCCAAGCAACATAGAGCTACTTTGCTTCGCTAATCGTTTTCCTCCACCTTCACCAAATATATAATACTTATTATCTGGTAGTTCAGCAGGAGTAAACCAAGCCATATTTTCAACAATACCCAAAATCGGCACATTTACATTCGGCAACAAAAACATATTCATTGCTTTCACTGCATCAACTACCGCTACTTCTTGTGGTGTTGTGACCATTACAGCACCTGTAACAGGAATATTTTGTACCAAACTCAATTGAATATCTCCTGTCCCTGGTGGCAAATCAATAATTAAATAATCCAACTCTGGCCAAAGACAATCATTAATAAATTGCGTAATCACAGCCGACAATCTTGGGCCTCGAAGCACAACCGCCTGTTCTGGTTCAATGATAAAGCCAATCGACATCAAATAAATACCATGTGCTTCCAAAGGAACAATCTTCGGTTTACCGTAAACATCTCTGATTTTTGGGCGTTCACCCTGCAATCCAAACATTGTCGGAATAGAAGGACCGTAAAGATCCGCATCAATCAAACCAACACGTGCACCTAGTTTTTTCAAGCCTAAAGCCAAATTCGTTGAAACGGTAGATTTTCCAACACCACCTTTACCCGAAGCAACCGCAATCACATTTTTGACTTGTGGCAACTTAGATGATGATTGACTAGACTGAGTCGTTTGGCTAGCCATGTGAACATTTACATTTGCCGAAGGATACACTTGACTGACTGCAACCATACAAGAAAAATTCAATTCTTGCTTATGTTTACCATCCAAAGAAGGTAAATTAATTGTAAAATTGACATTATCACCATCAATTTTAAGGTCTGTCACCATGCCTCTCGATACAATATCTTGTCCCGTTGTTGGGTCTTTTACCGTTTTTAAAGCTTCTAATATTTTATTTTTATCCATTTATATATTGAATTAGCTGTTGTCTATTTTTTATAAAAAATGCCATTCCAAAAACACTTTTACCTTATTCTTATTTAGAATGATTGCAAATATAACTCTTCAATGGCTATGGTAGTTCATTAAAATGTGATTTGTAAAAGATGATTTTTGTCAAAGATACAATTTTGAATGATGAATGAATGCGGAATGAATGATAAATGCAGAATGATGAATGTTACCGCTGTTTCAGATTAATACTAATCCATTTTTTTTAAAATTTGTATTAAATTAAAAGTAGTCAGAAGGCGATTTTTCTGTAAAATTCCTAATTGAACATACTTTTGTACTTTTTAAAACAATTTTGGATGTCAATTAACATTAGTCTGAAACAGCGGTAGCATTCAACATTTATCATTCTGCATTTATCATTCATTCAACATTCATTCAAAAAATTTTGATTTCAGTCGAATATCTATATTTTTGTGGCAGATAATAAAAAGGATGAAAGTATATAAAGACTTGGCAGCATTGCCGCGTTTTCGCAAAGCAGTAATAACAATTGGCTCTTATGATGGTGTTCATGCAGGACATCAAGCTATCATCCAGCGTATTAATAATATCGCAAAAGAACAGGGAGGAGAAAGTATTATGATTACTTTTTATCCGCATCCACGGTTTGTGGTTCGTCCTGACGACCCTTTTAAGCTGATTAATACGATTGATGAAAAGGTGGCTTTATTAGAAAAATATGGTGTTGATAATGTTGTGATTGTGCCATTTACAAAAGCATTTTCAAAACAAACACCTGAAGAATATATTCAAGGATTTCTGGTTGATAAATTTCAACCTAATAAAATTGTAATTGGTTACGATCATAAGTTTGGGAATAAACGAGCAGGAAACATTGATTTATTGAAGACTTATGCTCCAAAGTTTGGTTTTGAAGTATTAGAAATTCAAAAACAAGACGTTGATACCATTGTTGTTAGTTCGACCAAAATCCGAAAAGCATTGCAAGAAGGAAGTGTCAAAAAGGCTAAAGAATGGCTCAATCATCCTTTTGTTATTCAAGGTAAAGTCGTTTATGGTCAACAGTTAGGCACTAAAATTGGTTTTCCAACAGCTAATATTGAAGTGACTGACAAACATAAATTGATTCCTCTCGAAGGAATTTATGCGGTCAAAGTTAAACATCATGATACCATATATAATGGTATGCTTTATATTGGTAATCGACCAACTATTAATGGAGCAGACCAATCAATTGAGGTAAATATCTTTGATTTTGATAAAAATATATATGGCGACCAATTAACTCTGGAATTTATAGAAAGAACCAGAGATGATAAAAAATTTGATACACTAGAGGAACTTCAAAAACAACTGGTGCAAGATAAAATTGACACTTTGAAGGTTCTAAAAAACTTATAACCAATTAACTAAAACCAACTAAAAATTATCTGATGCAAATAGCAGTTGTTATTTTGAATTATAATGGAAGACACTTTCTAGAGCAATTTCTGGAAGGCGTAGTGCGTCATTCAAATCAAGATACTGTAACCGTTTATGTGGCAGATAATGGTTCTACGGATACTTCTGTGGCTTATTTAAAAGAAAATCATCCAACCGTTGAGTTGGTGCTTTCTGATGAAAACTATGGTTTTGCAGGTGGATATAATTTTGCTTTGAAGCAAATAGAAGCCGATTATTACGTTTTACTGAACTCTGATGTTGAAGTTTCTGCTAATTGGCTTACTCCGATTATCGAATTGATGGAAAGTGATACGGGCATAGCAGCTTGTCAGCCAAAAGTGTTGGCGCATTACGACAAATCACTTTTTGAACACGCTGGCGGAAGCGGTGGATGGATGGATACGCTTGGTTATCCATTCTGTCGAGGGCGTATTTTTTCAAAATTAGAAACCGACAGCGGTCAATATAATGACATTCAAGAAGTATTCTGGGCAACTGGCGCGGCGATGTTTATTCGAGCTGACTTGTATCATTCGATGGAAGGATTGGATGCCGAATATTTTGCTCACATGGAAGAAATCGACCTTTGCTGGCGATTGAAGCGAGCAGGTTATAAAAATATGGTTGTTCCCGAATCCGTTGTTTATCATGTCGGAGGCGGAACTTTACCACCAACTAGCCCACGAAAAGTCTATCTAAATTTCCGAAATAGTTTATTGACTTTACTCAAAAACGAATCGCCTCAAAAGCTACTTTGGTTGATTCCTTTACGTTTAGTTTTAGATGGATTGGCTGGTGTTTTGTTTTTGACGGAAGGAAAATTCAAAGAAATTTGGGCAATAATTCGAGCGCATTTTTATATTTACCCTCGTATTTTTAAAATAGCAAAAAAGCGAAAACATTATAAAATACTTATTGAAAAAGCAACAATAGGAGAAGCTAATACAATTGGTGTTTACTCGAAGAGCGTCGTTTTAGATTTTTTTATAAAAAAGAAACAACACTTTTCTGATATTATAAGTGGTTTTTGATAACTCATTTATTCATTACTACTAATTTGTATAAATTTAGGGCGCTGATAATGAGATGATTACTCGTATAAAAATCATGAGAAAAATTCGTAAAATTGTAAAAATAATCATGAATAATTCCTAGAAGGATTACAAAAAATAATTTTTTAAAAGAAGAGGCATCAATTTGATGTCTCTTCTTTTATGTTAAACTTTGTCCCGTTCTAAAATAAGGTTACAGAAAAAATCTTATTCACTATAAAAATGAAAGGTAATCAATAGATTAAGAGAATGCAAAAAGGTAATTCTTATACTTTTAAATTATGTGATTACTTCTCCTCATTTACCTAAAAAAAATACACCAAGAGAAAAATCAAGGTTTTCTCTTTTTATTACAAAAGCCTTATATTAGTTATTTAGTTGATACTTAACCAAATTGAAAATGAAAACAAAGATTCCTGTAATTTTTCTCACCTTTGCTAATGATAAAGTGGATGACGCCCTCTATTTACGAAATCTTCCCAAAGAATTACATAGTATCCGCACAGCATTAGTGAAAGCAGAAAAAGCTGGGTTATGTGAAATCATAGAACGAACTGCTGCCACAGTCGATGACATTTTTAATACTTTTCAAGATGAACGATATAAAGATAGGATAGCCATTTTTCACTATGGCGGTCACGCAAGCGGTAATCAGTTGATGCTCGAAACACTAGATGGTGGTCATGGCGCTTCTCACAGTGACGGGCTAGTTCCATTTTTAGGTCGTCAAAAAGGTTTGCAACTCGTTTTCTTTAATGGTTGTTCTTCGCAAGCACAGGCATTAGAATTAAGTGAAGCTGGTGTTGGAGCAGTGGTCGGAACAGCAACATCTATTAAAGATGAAATCGCAACGGAGTTAGCAGGACGTTTTTATAATGGTTTATCTTCGGGACACTCTATTTATGAGTCATGGTTAGAAGCTATTGACATTCTGAAAACCAAAAATGATACAAAAAAGCGAAAAGGTTTAAAACTACGTAGAGATAAAGGCAATGACTTTCCGTGGAATATGTACATTCGTGATGGTGCAGAAATCGTTAAAGAATGGAATTTGCCAGATGCTTCTCAAAATCCACTCTTCGGATTGCCTGAATTACCAAAAGTAGATTTACCAGAAGAACCGTTCCGATTTTTAAGGAGATATCAACCAGAACATGCGGAAATCTTTTTTGGGCGCAGTAACTATATCCGTCAATTACACGATAGAATTACTTCCGAAATAGCCGCTCCTGTGATTTTGTTTTATGGACAATCAGGTGCAGGAAAATCTTCGACTTTAGACTCTGGTTTGCTGCCTAGATTACAGCAAGAGGCAGATGTAAAATACATTCGTCGTAATGCTCATATTGGATTATTAGGAACATTAGACGAAGCGTTGGGCGGAAATTTTAAAAGTGCGGTCATTAATACAGGAGAAGGAGAAGCCATATTGGTCAGTGATGTGGAGCGTCAAATTCAATATCTCGACGAATTGAAAGTAACGCTTGGAACAGGTCAACACGATACATTAGACAATCTAGGAAATTTATTACAGGAAAAACTTGGATTGCAAAATATGGATATTGATATAGCTGCTGAATCTACTCGACTAGAACGATGGTTGAGTATTGAAGCAGAAACTCAACGTCCTTTTCACATTTTACTTGACCAAGTTGAAGAGTGCTACACTCGCTATAATCCAGATTTAGATAATGAATTAGAGCAATTTTTATTAGAAATTCAACAAATCTTTATAGATACCGCTCATCGTCCAAAGGGTAAAATCATTTTATCGTATAGAAAGGAGTATCACCCAGAGATTGATGAGTTGTGTAAAAAACTCCAAATTCCACGTGAAGGTATTTTCTTAAAAAAACTAGGTAAATCCGATATTGAATCCGTTGTCAATGGCATCAATAGTACGGATAGATTGCGACACCGATATCATATTAATGTTGAACCAGAATTGCCGATTGTTATTGCGGATGATTTATTGGAAGATAAAGACTCTCCGATTGCTCCTGTCTTATCTATTTTGTTAACCAAACTTTGGGATTTAGCACAAAAAGAAAATGCTTCCATCCTTTCTGTGGCGCAATACCAAGAACTCAAGAAAGAAGGTATTTTGATGGAAGACTTTTTTCAGCAGCAAATGGCGCATCTTCATCAATGGAAGCCTGAATTTGAGGCGTCGGGTTTGGCATTGGATGTATTGAATTTTCATACCACAACGCTCGGCACAGCAGGCAGTCAAAGTTTGGAGAATCTACGAGTAAGATATGAACATCAAGAGAATGTGATTAATGATTTATTAGGTAAGTTCAAGGAACTCTATTTGCTAACGGATGCAGGGCATGCCCAAACTGGTCTCGCTCACGATACATTAGCGCCTATTATTATTAAAGAAATAAGACAATCTGACAAGATAGGTCAGCGTGCTTTTCGCATTTTATCTAGTAAAATGAGTGATTTTCAAAATGATAAAACATTGCTATTAGATAAAACAGATTTGAGTTTTGTTGAAAGTGGAAAAAATGGAATGCGTCTTTGGACTGATTTGGAATTAGAGCTAATAACAGCTAGTGCAGCATTACGAGATAAACAATTGAGGCAACGTAAACTATTGAATATAGCAGGTATTGTTGTATCAATAATTATTATCGGATTATTGATTTTCTCTTTTTGGAGTATGCGTCAAACTAGTATTGCTAACAAAAGTAGAGATTCGGCACAAGAAGCGCAAAAAAAGGCAAATGTAGCTTCAGAGGAAGCTAAATTAGAAAAAGAAAAAGCTGAAATGGCTTCAATGATAGCGCAAATGCGAGTTGTAACAGCTGATAGCCTTTTTATAATAGCACGAGAAGGATATATAAGAGCAAATGAAGTTAGTAGAAAAGCGCAAATAGAAAAGAAAGAAGCAGAACGAGCAAGTTTGGAGGCAAAAAAACAACTAAACATCGCAGAGGAAGAAACAGTAAAAGCTAAAATGCAAAGCAAAAGGGCAACGATAGCAAGTGAGATGGCACAAAAGCAACAAGAGATGGCAGACACCGAAAGTAAGAAGGCAAAAGCAGCAGAAATGAATGCAATAAAGCAACTAAACATCGCAGAGGAAGAAAAAGAAAAAGCGAAAATGAAAAGTCAACTTGCAAAGATGGAAAGAGAGTACGCAAATAAAAAAATAGTACGTACTAAACTAGAAAATATGTTATCAGTACTAAGTTTAGGAAAACTTTCTAATAAAGAATTCATCGACGTATTCAACGTGAGTGAAACTGAAATTAGCCTTTTAAAAAAAGTAAGTAAGATAAAAGAAGCTCATAATAAAAAGAGATTGTCTGATAATTTTATAGCTAATTTATTTAATTTTAAACCAAATGATATAGCTCAACTCAATGAAGAACTTCACCCTTCTACCAAAAATGAAAAAAGTTTGAGTGAACACCTGGCTGAAAAAATAGATGATGTGATATATTTAAAGGATAAAGCTGAGCTTATTCAAAAAAAAGTAGATGTAATGAATAAAAAATAAAGTAAGCAAGGGGATTTAACAGAAGTCTAGTAATTAAAGAATGTCAATAAAATATCTGTTAAAATGATAGCAAACAGCTTTTTAAGTTGATAGGATAATCTCTTTTTTTTACAAAAAACAAAAAGAGATGAAAACTATCTTATTCATCTCCTACTGGGAAACAATAAGGATTATTAATATCTTAGGATAACCGAAAAGCCATTTACACACTGTATAAATGACTTTTCGGTTGCTTTATTTTAGCTTTTAACTGGAGAAAAGTTGGTCAAGTTTCAACTTATCCTATACCTTCCAAATATCTAGAAACGCCCTTTGCCACATTCTGACCGTCCATAGCTGCCGATAAAATACCACCCGCATAGCCAGCACCTTCACCGCAAGGAAAAAATGCTTCTACGTCTTCGTGCATATAAGTTGCGCGGTTGCGTGGAATGCGAATTGGTGAAGAAGTACGACTTTCTATACCAATGACAACCGCCTCTTCTGTATAATAACCTTTCATTTTTTTACCGAACTCAATCATTCCTTGACGTAGTCGTTCATAAATAAATGACGGCAGCAACTCATGTAAATTGCTACTAATCAACCCTGGTACATAAGATGTTTTAGGTAATGTCTTGGAAGTTTTTCTATGAATAAAATCCGTCATTCGCTGTGCAGGCGCACGTTGCGAACCATCACTCGCTTTAAACATTGTTTGCTCAACATGCTTCTGAAATTCAAGACCAGCAAAAACGCCAAACTCTTCAAAATCCGTCAAATCCTCCAATTCTACCGAAACAACCGTTCCTGAATTGGCATAAGGAGAATCTCGTTTTGAAGGCGACATTCCGTTAACTACAATCTCGCCTGGCGCAGTTGAAGCAGGTACAACCATTCCGCCAGGACACATACAAAATGAAAAAACGCCTCTGTCCTTGACCTGACAAACCAGCTTATAACTCGATGCAGGAAGATTCTCTTCTCGTTTTGGCTGTCGATATTGAATGCGGTCAATCAAAGGTTGAGGATGTTCGACCCGAACACCGAGCGCGAAAGGCTTGGCTTCTATTGTAATTTTTCTTTGATGTAAAATTTCAAAAATATCACGCGCAGAATGCCCAGTTGCTAAAATAATACTATCCGCAAAATGCTCTTTTTCATCATTAACGATTACTCCAACCGTTTTTTCATCCTGAATAATGAAATCCGTCACTTTAGAATCAAAATGAATTTCACCACCAAACTTCAAAATAGTTTCACGAATATTAGCTACAATTTTAGGCAGTTTATTCGTTCCGATATGCGGATGCGCATCAATCAAAATATCAGTTGTAGCACCATGTTCAACCAATAATCGAAGGGTTTTTAATATATTTCCTCGCTTCTGTGAGCGCGTATAGAGTTTGCCATCTGAGTAAGTGCCTGCACCGCCTTCTCCAAAACAGTAATTCGAATCAGCATTCACAATTCCGTCTCTTTGAATAGCTTTCAAGTCTCGTCTTCTAGCTCTTACATCTTTTCCCCTATCAAAAATGATTGGCTGAATACCTAGTTCAATCAATTCCAAAGCAGCAAAATACCCCGCTGGCCCAGCACCAACAATGATACATTTCTTTTGATTAGAAATAATATTATAGGTTTCAAGAATCGACTGAGGTGCTTCATACGCCTCATTTATATATAAATCAACTTGCACTCGAAATAACGGTTGCCGTCCTCGCGCATCAATTGAGCGTTTTGCCAATCGAGCATCAATTATCTGATTTTCGGGAAGTTTTGACTTTTTGATAGCACTTTGACGAATTTTCTCCCAATTCTCCAAATCCTTCGGCAAGACTTGCACTTCTATTCTTTTAATCATTCGTCCAGTTATTTTGTCTTTTTTTAATGACAATACAATATATAATTAGGTAAAATCAACTGACAATCAACATTTTGCCTACTTGATCATACTTTTATAAAATATAAAAAATAACACTTCAATAGTACAAAAATAAGGAAGTTTGCTCTATTAGTACCACAGGTTTTATTAAAAAAAAAGAAAAAACAACATATATATTTTTAGATATGTTATAAAAAACTTAAATTTATCTAATCTTTTACTAAAAAGATATAGTTGAAAAATACACCAAGAATTTCAATAGAAATTCACTACTCCGCAAATGCTTATTGATTTTTGCAGTGATATGAGATTTTGCAGTAATACGAACAAAAGAAAACAGCCTTCTAATTAACTATTTTTAATATTTTAAAAACAATGCGATGAGTAGAGTAAAAAACTTATGGACAAGCTTCGGTAATATTGAAGCACAACTGGAGCAAATGACTCCAAATACAGATGCGTATCAGCGAAAACGAGATGAATTACTGAAGATTTACAGTCAGATACAAGAAGCTGAAGAGGCTTTAGTTACTTGGTAGATTTTATTTTGAAACCAAAAATAATATATGAAGCAATCATACAATATATGTTAAAAGGCGAGTTGCATAACTGCAACTCGCCTTT
>CAKZLT010000329.1 GCA_937127195.1 uncultured Saprospiraceae bacterium | reverse complement strand
CCTTCTATTTTGACTTTTAGCTTGCTTCCTTGTTTCAAAAACACCTGATAATTACCATTCACTCGAATACCTGTAAAGTCAGTAATATTAATCGATTTTTTAACTGGTGCATGGGATAATACTGTAAACGAAAACCCTGAAATAGCAATTAATGCTACGAACCATAAAGTTGATTTTTTCATTGGATAATATTGGTTTTATATAATTTTCAAATTAAGATTGTCTTCGTTTATTCATCAATGAAAACAAAAAAAGGTAAGTCTCTCAATCTTTTTAACAAAAATTCTATTTTTACAAAAAAAACAAAACTATGATTTGGGGAATTTCAGGAGAAAAGAAACTCGTTACCGAAAACCTACCAACATTACAATGCCCAAACTGCCATGATATAGGTGAGGTTTATGCAATTGCTTATTGTAAATACTTACATTTAGTTTTTATACCTACGTTTTCAATCGGAAAACGCTCTAAGTTTGTTTGTGAAACTTGCCAATCAAAAGTCAAGAAAAAATTCATTTCAGCTCAACAACAAGAAATTGCACAACACCTGAAAAAATCTGTAAAAATACCTTTTACACATTTTATAGGAGCTTCTATTTTTTCGATTTTATTAATTATTATTTTTTCGATTCCTAGCAAACCAGCTATTGATCCACTGGTCAAATTACAAACCCCAAAACTTGGCGATATTTATTCGGTCTATATATCTGAAGAAGATGATTTATTTTCTACTTGGAAAACGGTTAATATAGATGAGGATAGCATTTATATTTTTAAAAATAAGGTAAAAATTGAAGGCGAATGGAGTTTCATACTAGGAAAAGATAAGGAATCCGCACAAATGTTTATTCCTGATACCATTGCCTACACTAAAGAAGAAATACTTCAAATGTACGAAGAAGGATTTATTACTGATGTAGATAGGGCTACTTTGGAAGAAGAACAATAGACTGTTTTATTTCCAGAATTTCAATATTTTTTGAAAAATTCCTTTTGATGTTTGAGTTGCTTCATTAATTTTTTGAAATGCATCTCCAACGTCAATGTATTTTTGTAAAAGCGTTACTGCATCTTTATTTTTGGTCATAATAGCAATAGAAAGTGGCGTACTTTTTTCATCCCAAATCTCTTCAATTAATGGATTTGCGCCATTTTCTAATAAAAAACCTGCTATTTCCAAATGTCCAAATCGAATGCTTTCCAATAATGGATTCGTCAAAAATTCTGGATGCTGATAATTTGGATTGACTCCCATTTTAAAATAAAATTTCAATAATTCTAAATCACCTCGTTGAGAAGCATACAGCATTTCTTTCCAATCTCCACCCATTTTTTTTATTTTTTTTCAAAAAGAACAACCCAATAATAAAACACTATCTCACTTAAAAGTAATACTATGCAATCTATCCTTTTTAATCCTTTATTCATCTAAAAATAATAACTTTCTATAAAAAAATCGACTAATATAATAAAGAGAGAGCCGAAATCACTAATTGAGGAATTATGAGAAATATTCAGAGAGTAGGTTGGTTATTTTTAGTGGTAGTTACATTAATTCAAGTCAGTTGTACACGCGCTGATTATATCGACCGTGAGGAAAGTCAAGTGGTTGGCGAATGGTATTTTGACCGCGTTCGGATTGTCAAGCCTTTTAATATTGATAATATTACGAATGAGTATAATGATGCAGAAATTGATTTTTTTGAGGATTATACGGTCATTTATACACAAGACAATGGCGACGTATTAGAAGGTTCTTGGACTTTTAACATCGTTGATGGCGGAGAAGAAAGAGTTAATCAGTTGGTTTTACAATTGGAGGATGCAAATGGCAATGACGTTTTATTCTTATGGGATGACTTCAATGTAACTAATAGAAGAATGTGGGCGCAGGAAGATTATGACGATAATGGGCAAATCACTTACAGATTGAGAAGAAGATAATTTTTTTTTTGAATGTTGAATGTTGAATGTTGGCTACCGCTATTTCGCTCCTTTATAAGGATAAATAGCCGAGTCATCATTCAACATTTTTTGATTCAATTGGCTTCCAATTTTTTCGCCCTGTCCTAAATCAAGTGAAGTGCTATAAAAGAACCCCGAATGGGGTTTAATTTGAGTAGCCACG